>JANWXO010000181.1:0-6608 GCA_025057295.1 Candidatus Binatia bacterium
CGGGGATGGGGTGCGCAGAACTTTGCACATCCTCCAGCACCACATTCCCCTCGCTGTCCACGAGGTGCCCAGCGGCACGCCGGTCTTCGACTGGACGGTGCCCAAAGAGTGGAACATCGAAGACGCGTATATTAAAAATTCTCGCGGCGAGCGCCTCGTCGACTTCCGGCAATCGAATCTGCACGTCGTGAGTTACAGTGTACCGGTGAAAAAACGGCTCTCGCTCGCGGCTCTGAAACCCCATCTGTTCACGCTCCCCGAGCATCCGGAGTGGATCCCCTACCGGACCGCTTACTACGCCGAGAGCTGGGGGTTTTGCCTGAGCCATAAGCAGTTTTTACAGTTGCGCGAGGACGAAGAGTACGAGGTGTGTATCGACTCGTCGTTGACCGACGGTTCCCTGACATATGGGGAGTATTATCTACCAGGCGAGCAGAGCGACGAGATCCTGCTCTCCTGCCATATCTGTCATCCCTCCCTCTGCAACGACAACCTCTCCGGCATTGCTGTGGTGACGTTTTTAGCCAAGCATCTCTACGCCCTACCTCGGCGCTACTCGTACCGCTTCCTTTTCATCCCTGGTACGATTGGCTCGATCACCTGGCTGTGCTTGAACGAAGCCCAGGTCGCCCGCATCAAACACGGCCTGGTGGTTGCGGGGGTGGGAGACAGAGGACCGTTGACGTACAAGCAGAGTCGGCGCGGCGATGCCGAGATCGACCGGGCGGCAGGCCACGTGTTGCGGCACGCTGGACAGGAGAACAGGGTGATCGATTTTTTCCCCTACGGGTACGACGAACGGCAGTTTTGCTCGCCAGGGTTCAACCTGCCCGTCGGCTGCCTCATGCGCACCCCCTTTGGGCAGTACCCGCAGTACCACACCTCGGCCGACAATCTCGAGTTCGTTTGCCCTGCGGCCCTGGCCGATTCCTTTTCGACCTGCCTGGCAATTCTCACAGTGCTGGAACACAATCGAGTGTACGTCAGTCGAAACCCCAAGTGTGAACCCCAGCTAGGGAAGAGAGGGCTGTACCGCGCCGTGGGAGGACAGGCAGGAGACAAATCTCGCGAGCTGGCCATGCTCTGGGTGCTCAACTTGTCCGATGGCACCCACTCTCTGTTAGACATCGCTGAGCGATCGGGAATGCAGTTTCCTATCATCCAGCAGGTGGCAGAGGTCCTGGCAAGCCACCAGCTCATCACGGTCAAAGAGACACGCTGAGAATGTCAGAGAAACACCTGGAAAAGGTCGCCCGGCTGGCCAGGGTTGTGTTCGTGGGGGGAGCAGTATGCTGTTTGCTGGTGGCCGGCTATTTTTTCTACTACTATAGCTGGACACAGCAGCGCTGTTTCACTTCTGCGCTGGGACCGCTTGTGTCCTACTGGGTCCCACTGGGACTCGCCGTTCTGCTGCTCGTCGCCCTACGGCTTCGCCCGACCTCCCAACTCAACCTTGCTCTGGTCCTCGTCTCGACCGGCGCGGCTGTATTCCTGGTGGAATTCGTACTCTTGCTGACACAGCCCTCTTCTTGGGAAGGGTGGCGCAATCAGCAGCGCCAGCGGGCGGCCCGGACGCTGGGGATGGACTACGACACGCGCACACTGCTGCAGGTCGTCCTCGACCTCCGGCAGCAAGGGGTCGACGCGGTGCCGGGCGTCGCGCCCATTATGCTGCTCAAACGTCAGGGAAACGACCAGGTGCGGTCAGACCTCACCCTCAACGGAACGGAATTCCTGCCGCTAGGGGGAATCGCCAACAAACCCACAGTCCTGTGTAACGAAGCTGGAACGTACGTCGTGTACGACAGCGACGAACGTGGGTTCCACAATCCTGTGGGCAGTTGGACGACGGGTCGGGTCGACATCGTGGCCCTGGGCGACTCTTTCACCCAGGGGATGTGTGTCCCGTCGGAGAAAAACTTTGTCGCCCTGATCCGCCAGCGGTGGCCAAAGACGCTGAACCTGGGCAACCAGGGAGATGCTCCTCTCACCATGCTGGCGACCCTGAAAGAATATGCCCAGCCACTCCGGCCGCGGGTCGTGTTGTGGTTTTATTTCGAGAACGATCTGTTAGATCTGCGCGGGGAAAAGCACAGCTCCCTGTTGCTGCGCTACATAGAGGATGACTTCTCCCAGGGATTGTTTACCCGCCAGGCGGAGATCGATCACGCTCTGGTGGCCTACGTGGAGCGTGAAATGACAAAGAACCTCGAAAGACTGGCCGAACTCGACGACTCCACACACGCAACTTTGACATGGCTCCTCACCCTCCCCCTCCAGACCATCAAGTTGGGCACGATCCGCTCCCGCCTGGGGCTCGTCTCCGGAGAGGTGTGTGAGGGGGCCGTTATACAGGATCCGCGAGCTGCCACGCCAGAAGAGATCGCCTTGTTCCGGACCATCTTGGCAAAGGCTCAGGAGACCGTACGGGCCTGGGGAGGGACATTGTATTTCGTGTTCCTCCCCGCGTGGGAGCGCTATGGCTACCCCCAACTCAAAAGTCCCAATCGCGAGCGAGTCTTAACCGTGGTCAAGGAGCTGGAACTCCCGTTCACCGATCTCCATCCGATATTCCAGGCCCACCCCGACCCACTCTCGCTTTTCCCCTTTCGGGTCGAAGGTCACTACACCGAAGAGGGTCACCGCCTGGTAGCAGAGGAGGTCCTCCGAACACTCGAGGAGCAACTGACCTCGGCTCGAGAGGGCGAGCTATGAAGAAGGAGGGAAAAATCATGACCAGTTATACAGTCCACTACGATGCTCGGTGTCCCGATGATACCCGGCGGGGTCTCATATTCCAGGGGCAGCTCTTTGTGTACTCTCCACGCCCGAGCACCCTCGCTTTCATCGAGTTCGCCCGCGAGCTGATCCGTGAGGCCTTTGCTCCCCTCGATCCCCAAACTGCACAATACCACCTTGCAGTCGAGCAGTACGCCGAGATCCTAGGGAAGCTGAAGCCATCTTTCATCCACCACCCAGAGTCGAAACGACATCTCCAACAGATTTTAACCGAACTCGGGTGCGATCCAGACAAAACGTACTTCGATGTGCCCAAGTTGCGCAGCTCAACGAGCGACAATTATCTCACCACCGGTATCGCCTATGCTTGGCATCCGCACCGCGATACCTGGTATTCGGCCCCGCTCTGCCAGATCAACTGGTGGATCCCGATATGGGAGATCCGCGCGGACAACGCGATGGCCTTCCATCCGCAGTACTGGCACCGACCAGTACAAAACAACTCGGCCGTGTACAATTACTACGAATGGAACCTCAAGTACCGCGGACCGCACGTTGCCACCCTGACGAAACATGACCCCAGACCGCTACCGCGAGCCACCGAGCCGCTGGACCTTGACCAACAGGTCCGACTCATCGTTCCCCCTGGAGGTATCATCCTGTTTTCTGCTGCTCAGATGCACTCCAGCGTGCCCAATACGTCCGGTAAAACTCGCTGGAGTATCGATTTTCGCACGGTCCATGTGGATGACGTGGCTGCCAAACGTGGCGCCCCGCATACCGACGAGGCGTGTACCGGTACGACCATGAGAGACTATCTGCGCGTGACCGATTTGACCCACGTCCCGGACGACTTGGTGGCCCTGTACGACGACGGCACTGTCGAGCGCGGCCGTGCGCTGTACGAGCCAACCCAGGCGCGTTGACGATGACGCCGGACAAGCATCAGGACCCCCGTCCACAGAGCGAAGTTATCGGTGTGGTTCCTGCGGCAGGCAAAGGCACCAGGCTGGCACCCTTGCCCTGCAGCAAAGAGCTCTACCCGATCGGCTTTGCGCAGACGGGCGCAACAGCCCCCCGTCCGAAGGCGGTGAGCGAATACCTGTTCGACAAGTTCCGCGCTGCCGGTATCCGCAAAAGCATCATCATCATCCGCACCGGCAAATGGGATATCCCGGCCTATTTCGGCGATGGCCAGCTCGTCGGTATGGACCTCGCCTATCTCGTCATTTCCGATTCGTGGGGACCACCGGCGACGATCGATCGCGCCTATCCTTTTGTCAAAGAGGCACGCGTCGCTTTTGGGTTCCCGGATATCCTGTTCGGTCCGACCGACGTCTTTGTCCACCTGCTCCGACATCAGGCAGATACTGGATGCGACGTCGTCTTGGGCCTGTATCCGGCCCACGATCCCCGCAGCATGGATATGGTCGATCTCGATCCTCGCGGACGGGTACGCGCCATCGAACTCAAACCCCACCGCACGCAGCTGACATACGCCTGGATCTGCGCAGTGTGGACGCCGGCTTTTACCGATTTTTTACACCGCTTCCTGGCTGCTCCGGAGACGCAAGAGAACCTTGCGCTGCTGGCCAATCCGCAGACGGATCCCAGCGGCGACCTGCCCGTTGGCGCGGTCCTGCGGGCGGCAGTCCAGGCAGGGTTGCGTACGGAAGGGGTGTGCTTTCCTGCAGAGACGTACCTCGACATCGGCACCCCGGCCGCCCTGTCGGTCGCCCTGACAACCTATAGCCGTTCGTAGATCCCAGAGAGACTCTATGACATCCATTGACACAAAAGCTCTGCAGCGCCGCGCTCACCAGCTCATTCCTGGTGGGTGCCACACCTACGCCAAAGGGGATGACCAATATCCTGAGCTGGCCCCGCCGTTCCTGGTCCGGGGAGAAGGCTGTTTTGTCTGGGACTGCGAGGGTACCCGCTATATCGAGTACGGCATGGGGTTGCGGTCGATCTCGCTGGGACACGCCTATCCTTCGGTACTGGAAGCAGCCTATCGCCAGATGCAGTTGGGCATGAACTTCACCAGACCGATGCCCCTCGAAGTCGAATGTGCTGAGGAGCTGGTGCACCTGATTCCTGCGGCGGAGATGGTCAAGTTCGCCAAAAACGGCTCCGATGTCGCCAGTGCTGCCGTCCGTCTCGCACGTGCAGTGACGGGCAGAGAGCGGGTGGCGATCTGTGCCGACCACCCCTTTTTCTCGGTGGACGATTGGTTCATCGGGACCACGCCGATGTGCGCCGGTGTGCCCCGCGCGGTGCGGGAACTCACCGTGCGCTTCCGCTACAACGATCTCGATAGCCTCGCGGCCCTCTTCGCCCGCTATCCGGGACAAATCGCCTGCGTGATCATGGAAGCGGAAAAAGAGGTTCCGCCCCACGAAGGGTTTCTCGCAGGAGTCCAGCGCCTCTGCCGCGCCCACGGCGCCCTCTTCATCCTCGACGAAACGATCACCGGGTTCCGCTGGCACCTGGGAGGCGCGCAGGCGTTTTACGGCATCACGCCGGATCTGGCGACCTTCGGCAAAGCGTTGGGCAACGGCTTTGCCGTGGCCGCGCTGGTGGGCAAGCGTGAATTCATGCAGTACGGCGGGCTCCAGCACGACCGCGAGCGTGTTTTTCTCCTGTCATATACCCATGGAGCCGAGAGCGGGGCCTTGGCCGCGGCAAAAGAGGTGATGCGCATCTATCGCACCGAGCCGGTGATCGCCACCCTGTGGGAGACCGGCAGACGGCTCCAGAGCGGGATCGAACAGGCCGCAGCGGCGGCAGGCGTCTCGGCCTTTTTCACAGTGCTCGGCAAACCGTGCTGTCTCACCTACGCGACTTTGGACGAAAATGGCCGGCCGTCGCAACAGTACAGAACATTATTTCTGCAGGAAACGATTCGGCGTGGGGTTATCGCTCCCTCGCTGGTGGTGAGTTATACCCATACAGACGAGGTGGTCCAACAGACCATCGAGGCCGTGTACGAAGCCCTCCGAGTGTACCGCCGGGCGCTCGATGAGGGGATCGAAAAATACCTGCAGGGGCGCAGCGTCAAACCGGTGTGGCGGTGCTTCAACTAGCTGGTGGTGGATATGGGGAATCTGGCTCTGCATATCGAAGGGATCGGCAAGCAATACCGTATCGGGCAAAAACAGCAGCCGTACAAAACGCTCCGCGAGACCATCGTCGAGGCAGTTCAGGCTCCCTTCCGTCGCCTGCGGGAGGGGAGACGTATGGCACGGCGGGACCACTTCATCTGGGCGCTCAAGGATGTTTCGCTGGAGATCGAACACGGCGAGGTTGTCGGGATCATCGGCCATAACGGGGCAGGCAAGAGCACGCTCCTCAAGATCCTCTCGCGCGTGACAGAGCCGACGACCGGCTCCGTCGACCTCTACGGGCGCGTAGGCTCGCTGCTGGAGGTCGGGACCGGCTTTCACAGCGAACTGACCGGGCGGGAGAACATCTATCTCAACGGTGCGATCCTCGGCATGCGGCGGGCCGAGATCGAACGCAAATTTGACGAGATCGTCGCTTTCGCCGAGGTAGAAGAGTTCATCGACACGCCGGTGAAGCATTATTCCAGCGGCATGTATCTGCGTCTCGCCTTTGCCGTGGCTGCGCACCTGGAACCGGAAATTCTGATCGTCGATGAAGTCCTGGCTGTCGGTGACGTCAATTTTCAGCGCAAGTGTCTGGACAAAATGCAGGATGTGGGCCAGCAGGGGCGCACGGTGCTGCTCGTTTCCCACAACATGTCCGCCGTTACCCGCCTGTGTGAGCGGGCCGTGTTGCTACACCAGGGACAGGTCATCCAGGACGGTCCGGCCCATCAGGTGGTCAGCACCTATCTGAACTCTGGG
>JANWXO010000181.1:6618-6893 GCA_025057295.1 Candidatus Binatia bacterium
CACGCGAATGGCCCGATCCATCCACGGCACCGGGAGGCAAAGTTGCACGGTTGCGCGCTGTGCGGGTCCGCACGGCAGACGGTCGGGTGAGCGATATTGTCGACATTCGCCACCCGGTGAGAGTGGAAATGGAGTACGAGGTTCTCCAATCCGGGCGTGTCCTGGTACCCTATTTTCAGTTTCGCGTGGGAGAAGGGTTCATCGTTTTCGAGTCGCACGACCTCGATCCGGTCTGGTGCAACCGTCCCCGTCCGGCCGGGCGCTGGATCAGCACA
>JANWXO010000182.1 GCA_025057295.1 Candidatus Binatia bacterium
GTCGGTTTTTCCATACTGCAACGGCAACGGGCCTTAACGTCCTCCTCAATTTGCTCCTCTATCCAACGATCCTCTTGGGGGTGTATGCCACTGTCCTAGGAGGGGAAATCTTCAGTCAGGGCGGGAACAAATGGATCTTTCTTGGTCTTGTGTTGGCGACGGGAGAGACCCTGGTTCGCCTGCGCGAGCTCTTTTTTCATGGCGTGCCGCCTGGTCAGGCAACGTTGCGGGGCGCGTTCTATGGCTTGTTGCTCGCTCCCTTGGTGGCGCCTTTCCTGAGCATAGCGGTGGGTGCGCGTCCGCCGGAAAAGGGGGAGATTGCTGTCGAAGGGTATTACTCTCCGGAGTTCGATGAAAAGACTGAGCGGGCACGGCGGTACGGAGAGGTCTACACGGTCGAAGAGTTTGGCAATGCCTACCTGATCCGTATGGAACTTCCGCGGCGCGTTCCTGTATCCGCGGCGAAAAGAGAGTTGGGGATCGGGGATGACATGCCGGATTACGAGTATGATCTCTCGCTAAATGACGGGACGTTCGTGATTAAGGGGAAACTCACCGATCCGCAAATCCGCAAACTGGCGGCGGTGTCGCCAGCGTTCCCCCCGGATTTTACGAAACAGATCGAGCTCGGCGCCCCAGCAGCCAGCTTCAAGCACCGCTATCGTGATAAGGTGCTCGAAGTGGTCGTATTTAAGCGCTAGCGCGTAGCTATGGATATGATCGCTACGGGGGCCACCCTCGCCCCCCTGATCCGTTCCTTCGAGTTGGCTGATCTCTCTGCCGTACTGTCTATTGAACAGGCCTCTTCCCCGTGTCCCTGGAAAGCGGAGTTTTTCCTCAGCGAGCTGCACAAGCCGTATGCGCGTGTCTTCATCGCTGAGCTGCAGGGAGAGGTGATCGGCTACCTCTGTTGTTGGTTTGTCGTCGACGAGGTGCAAATACTCAATCTCGCTGTCCATCCCAGCTATCGTCGACACGGGGTCGCCAAGGCACTTTTGCAGGCAGTGCTGACCGCAGCGCGGGGTGCCGGGATGCGCTATCTGAGTCTGGAAGTGCGGAGGGGGAATAGACCGGCGCGGGCGTTATACCACCAGTTCCATTTTCGCCAGGTAGCAGTCAGACCTCGGTACTATGCCGATGGCGAGGATGCTCTTTTGCTCGTCTGCGACCTCTCCCAGACGTAGTCCCTGTCCCCCAAAACAACACTCGTCCTCCTTAATCCCCTGACCTTGCTGCTAGGCGGCAGAGAGCTCCAGTGATGCATGAATCTTTCCGCGCAAGTGGTAGCGGACACGCGGGAAACGGCTGTGGAAAAGTGAAAAAAGTCATAGATTTTCAGGGAGTTATGCGATTGACGCTGGGGAGCGGATGCGCTACGGTATAGCCTCTTCAGCCTGCGAGAGCCCAAGAGGAGGGAGATCACATGTTCAAGGTTGGGGAAAAGGTCGTCTATCCTGGTCACGGTGTGGGGGTAATTGAGGGGTTACAGTCGCGGACGGTGTCAGGGATCGAGCAGAAGTTCTACGTACTGCGTATTCTCGAGAGCGACATGACCATCATGATTCCCGCGGACAACGTGGCGGCTGTCGGCCTCCGCCCCGTCATCAGTAAAGAGATGGTCTCGAAGGTCTATCGGGTGCTCAGGACCAAGAAAGTCGATGTCGACCAGCAGACCTGGAATCGCCGCTATCGTCTCTACACCGAGAGGATTAAGACCGGTTCAGTCATCGAGATCGCCAAAGTCCTGCGCGATCTCTTCGTCTTGAAGGCGGATAAAGAGTTATCGTTTGGCGAGCGCAAGATGCTCGATACGGCGCGCAATTTGCTCGTCAAGGAACTGGCGATTGCGAGTGCCAACACGGAAGAAAAGATCTTGGCTGACCTGCGCCAGATTCTTTCCCATCACCACTCCTCGCAAGCAGGCGTGTCGTGATGTCGAGATGCACCCAGTGGCACCTCCTATGCGAGTCAACGCCGTCATGGTCGCTGCTGGGAAAGGAGAGCGGATGGGAGCACCAGTGCCCAAAGTGTTTCTTCCGCTCGCTGGCGTGCCCGTGTTGATTCGTACCCTCCAGAGCCTTCTCCACTCTCCCTGCATTGCCACAGTCGTTATTGTAATTGCGCCGGAACGAGAAGCGCTCTGCCGCCAGGTGCTGCAGACATACGCACCGTTTGCGCGTCCCATTCGTACCGTCCATGGCGGAGCGGAACGCCAGGACTCGGTCCGGTTGGGATTGGCAGCCCTTGATGAGGAGTGTGAGATTGTCGTCATCCACGATGCGGCGCGGCCGTTGGTGACGCCCCGCCTCATTGAGCAAAGCATCACTGTGGCTGCGGAGCATGGAGGGGCACTGGTAGCCGTGCCGGTGCGAGATACGGTGAAACGGGTCGCAGAGAATGGGCGGGTCCTGGAGACCGTTTCGCGCCACCAGCTCTGGTTGGCGCAAACCCCACAGACGTTCCGGGTTCCACTCATCCGTGCGGCGCATGCCCGCGCGTTCGCCGCTGGGGTGCGGGCCACGGATGATGCGGCTCTGGTGGAGTGGATGGGAGAGAGTGTCAGGGTAGTCCCGGGAGATCCTCTCAATGTCAAATTAACGACCCCGGATGACTGGAGTTTCGCCGAAGCCGTGCTGAAGAAGACCGAACAGGGAGAGAGTGGGACCTAAAACGGTCAGCGCAGGCGTGTGTTGCAAACCCGCAGCTTCCACAGCGTGCTCCAGGGAACACGATCACTGGCGGTCACGCTGTCGGAGCGGAATCGCCCGCTTCCTGGTGAGCTATAGCCGTCTGAGGTGCTGCCCTACCGGTGCGCCCTCCAGGCGTAGACTAGCAGCACTCCTCTTGCCCGCGGCAGCAGCCTCTTTGGTCTCGTGCACTTTAATTTTCAGACGGAGATTGTTCATGCTGTCCGCATGGCTCAGCGCCTGCTCGAGATCGATGCGTCCGTCCGTGTAGAGCTCGAAGAGCGCCATGTCGAAGGTCTGACACCCTTCTTGGGCCCCCTGTTCCATCGCTTCTTTCAGGGTGTCTACTTCTCCTTTCTTGATCAACTCCCTGATGCGTGGGGTGTTGAGGAGGATTTCTAAGGCGGGAACACGACGACCCTGGCGACCTTGCACGAGACGCTGGGAGATAATGGCGTGCAGGTTCAGCGAGAGCTGGAGGAAGATCTGAGGGTGGCGCGATTCGGGAAAGAAGTTGATGATGCGTTCGAAGGCTTGGTTGGCGTTGGTCGAGTGCAGGGTCGCCAGGCACAGGTGGCCGGTATCGGCAAACGTAATGGCGGCTTCCATGGTCGTACTGTCGCGAATCTCGCCGATCAGAATCACGTCGGGCGCCTGCCGCATGGCGTTCTTCAGCGCATCGTGAAACGAGTGAGTATCGAGACCGACCTCCCGCTGGTTGACGATCGACTTCTTGTGCGAATGAACAAACTCGATCGGGTCTTCGACGGTGATGATGTGGCCGGGCGCGTGGGTGTTGCGGTAGTCGATCATCGTCGCCAGAGTGGTCGATTTGCCGGAGCCCGTCGCCCCCACGATCAAGACCAATCCGCGCTTAATCATGGCGATCTCTTGAAGGATCGGGGGCAGGCCGAGCTCCTCCATGGACGGAATCTGGGTGTTGATCTTGCGCACCACCATCCCCACGGAGCCTCTCTGGCGGAAGACGTTGACCCGGAAGCGGCTCAGACCACCGTACGAGAGGGCGAGGTTCATTTCCAACTCTTCGTTGAACTCCCGCCACTGCCGTTCGCTCATAATGGAGGCGGCTAAGCGTTCGAGTTCCTCGGGGGTAAACTTATGGTCGCCGAACGGTTGGGTAATGCCCTCGATGCGGTACATCGGGGGGCTATTGACGGTGAGATACACGTCCGAGGCGTTGCGCTCGACCATGACCTCGAGGAGCTGACGGAATTCCATGAGACGCTCCTCCGTGCTTTATCGGCCGAAGACCGACCGGCTTGTGGGTCCGGCCTGGCCGAAGAGGTTGGGAGTCATGCTCTTGGCTTGCGCCTCTTCGCGCGTAATAATACCGCGCATAGCCAAATCGATCAGCGCCATATCCATCGTTTGCATCCCATCCTTTTGGCCGACCTGCATGGCAGAGGGAATCTGGTGAACCTTGCCTTCGCGGATCAAGTTGCGCACCGCCGGTGTGGCGACGAGGATTTCGAGAGCCGCCACCCGCCCGCCACCTTTTTTCTTGCACAAGGTCTGCGTGATGATCGCTTCGATGGCATCGGCAAACTGCGTGCGGATCTGCGCCTGCTGGGCTGCCGGAAAGACGTCGATGACGCGATCCACTGTTTGCGGTGCGCTGGGGGAGTGCAGGGTGGCGAAGACCAAGTGCCCGGTTTCGGCTGCGGTAATCGCCAACTGGATCGTCTCCAGATCGCGCATTTCGCCTACGAGGATGACATCCGGGTCTTCTCGCAACACGGCGCGCAGGGCGTTGGCAAAAGAATGGGTATGGGTGCCCAGCTCGCGCTGGTTCACCAGGCATTTTTTCGAAGAGTGGGTGAACTCGATCGGGTCTTCGATCGTGACGATGTGGCCCTCGTAGGTGCTGTTGATATAGTCGATCATCGCCGCCAGAGTGGTCGACTTACCGGAGCCGGTGGGGCCAGTGACGAGGATCAACCCTTTCTCGCGGTCGCAGAGTTTCTTGATGATCGGGGGCAGACCTAGTTCCTCGGGCGAGAGGATTTTGGTGGGAATGGTACGGAAGACCGCGCCTTCGCCACGCTGCTGCATGAAGACGTTCACGCGAAAACGACCGATCGTGCCCAAGTCGAAGGAGAAATCCAGTTCCAGGTGTTCTTCAAACAGTCTGCGTTGGGAGTCGTTCATGATGTCGTAGATGAGGGCATGGACCTCTTCGCGTGAGAGGGGCGGGTGGTCTAACTTTTTCATATCGCCGTGCAGACGGATCATCGGCGGTTCCCCGCTACTCAGATGGACATCGGAGGCGCCTGCTTGGGCCGCAAAGGTCAGGAGTGCTGTCACGTCCATAGCCAGTTCCCCTTGATGATAGGATTCATCGGCAGGTGGCGGCAAAAGTTTATCGAGAAAGCCCCAGCGCTGACAACCAGTCCTGGCGCCCTCCTCTATGCAACCCTGGCGCGCCTGTGGTAAGCGATACACCCAACACCGTGCGAAGGAGGCACTGGCCATGGCATACGAGGCGATCATCTACGAGAAGGTCGAGGACAAGATTTGCCGCATCACCCTGAATCGGCCCGAGAAGCTCAACGCCATGAGTCGGCAGCTCTTGTCCGAGCTCGATAGCGCATTCGACGAATTTGAGAATGACCCGGAGGCGAGCGTGTTGATCATCCGCGGAGCTGGCCGGGCCTTTTCTGCAGGCTACGATCTGCAACCAGTTGGTGGTTCAGGGGGGTTTACCGTGACGAGCGACCGGTGGGGGTTGCGCAAGATCGTCGCTCGCTGGCAGCGCCTCTGGAACCTGCCCAAGCCGACGATCGCACAGGTGCACGGCTACTGCCTGGCTGGTGCCACCGAGTTCGTCGGCCATTGCGATATCGTCTTTGCATCCGACGACGCGCAGTTCGGCCATCCTGCGGGCCGCTCACTCGGCGTCCTGCCGACCTTGTCGCTGTGGCCCTACCTGATCGGCATCCGCAAGACGAAGGAGTATCTCTTCACCGGCGATTCGATGACCGCGCAAGAGGCGCTGGAGAATGGGCTCATCAACCGGGTATGTCCGCGCGACAAGCTGGAGGAAGAGGTGCTGGCCTACGCGCGACGGGTCGCGATGGTGCCAGTAGACCTCCTCACGTTACACAAAGCCGCGACCAACCGCTTCTTCGAGATCATGGGCATCTATGCGGCGGAACAGTCGGCCCTGGAATTCGACGTGATTGCCCATCAGACGACGACGGTGAAAAACGAAGTCAAAAAGATGGCTGAGCGGGGGTTGAAGGAGGCGCTGCGCGACCGCGACAAGCCGTTTGTCACCAAAAAATAGGTCGGGTGTCTCATATGGACGGCCGCCGGATCTATCTGATGCGCCATGGCGAGACCTTGTACCAGTCGGAAGCTGCAGAAGGGCGAGTTGGGGGCGGAGTGCTGACAGAGCGCGGCCGCGAGCAGATCGCAGCGGTTGCGCTGCTGTTCCGTGAGGTGCCCCTCGATCGCATCTACGCCAGCCCCCTGTCCCGCGCGCGGGAGACGGCGCAGATCATTGCGCGCGAGAAAGGGCTCGAGGTGCTGCTCTCGGCGGATCTGCGGGAGATCACTCCGAGTGAGGAATTGTTAGCCGCTCTGAGCACTGCCGAGATCTTCCACGAGATCCAGCGCTTCTTCAAGAGCGCGACCACCGGGTGGGACGAACCCTACCTCGGCGGGGAAAGCTTCCGCCAAGTGCAGGAGCGGGCGGTGCGTTTCCTCGACTCCCTGTTGAGCCAAGACGAGTGGCAGACGGTGCTCGTGGTGGCCCACGGAGGAGTCAACAATGCCCTCCTCGCCTACGCCACCGGCGTCACCAGCGGACGCATTTTTAACATCGAGCAAGACTTTGGCTGCATCAACATCATCGATTTCGTCCACGGCCGGCCGCTCCTGCGGCTGGCCAATTTTACCCTCTACGATCAGCTGAAAATCAACCTGCGAGCCCATAGCCTGGACATTATTTTGAATTTACTCCGTGCGCATGGTCTTATTGCTCCCTAGGGGAGGGTGACGAGTGCTGTATTCGGTGCGGAAACCACCCCGTGTGAGACCGTAGGGAAGAAGGTGTGCTTGACAGCTATTCAAGGCCCGCGTATATAGACCACCTAAACTATTCTGAGAAAAATACTCCACGTGAGCGTTCATCTTGTTAATCTGGGGCTGCTGTCAGAACAAC
>JANWXO010000183.1 GCA_025057295.1 Candidatus Binatia bacterium
CAGGCAGACCTTGGCGAGAAAGACCTGATCTTCGTAGAGGTGCTGGATGGCTTCTTCGAACCCGCCGACTGCTCGGATAGCCTCGTGACGAACTAAGAGGGCACATAAGCAGGGCACCATGCCTCCGTCCTGGAGAAAACGGATCACGAGCAATGGCGGCGGGAACAGACGTCCAGCCTTGAGCCCTAACTTGCCGACGCGGTCGCGTTTCCTATCCTCGGGCTTCCCCGTCCAGCTATACCAGTATTGCGTACGCCCATAGACCATGGCTGCGTGCGGAGTGGCGTCGAGGAGCGCGACCTGTCGTTCCAGCTTGTGTGGCAAGAACACGTCATCGGCATCGAGAAAGGTCACATATCGGCCGCTCGCCTGTGCCAGGCCGAGATTGCGAGACGTACTTTTGCCACGATTGCGGTGCCCTGCGTGCTCGCAATACCGTATCTTTTCGGGATAGCGGTCCGCATACGCTCGGGCGATTGCGGTGCTCCGGTCTGTCGAGCCGTCGTCCACCAACACCAGTTCCCAGTCGCGGTACGTTTGCGCCAGCACGCTGTCGATCGCTTCGGCCAGAAACGCCTCGGCGTTGAAGAATGGCGTGATGACGGAGACATACGGCGCCGATCCCATTTTACGCCCCTTGCAGACTTCTCTGCGTCAGCAGGCGCCAGCATGCCCGGAGCTGCGCCGTACAATACCAATACAGGTAGAGCAGGCGCAAATAACCCGGGTGGCGACAGAGCCGCAACTCCTGGCGCAGCACTGTCCAGAGCGGCGAATGGGGAGGAATATGTTCGCGCGTGAAGTACGAGGATAACCATTCCAGGAAGGGAAGGCGCGTGGCGCAGTACTCGGAGAGATCGGTCACACGGCTGCAGTTCTGCGCGTGCTGCCGGTATTTTGCCCAACATGTCCCGGACACATAGACGGGGACCTGTAACTCGACTTTGGCAAAGAGCACCTGGTCTTCATACAGACCACGGAAGCTCTCCTCGAACCCGCCGACCTGTTGGAGCACGTCCCGCCGCAGCATGGCGTTACAGGTCGTGGGAGTTTGCGCTTTATTCCGCAAAAGCACATACAGCAAGGATGGAGGGTGCACCAGTCGATCCGAGGGCACGCCCAGATCCAGGAAATGATCCTGCTGTTGGGGGTTACCGGTCCAGCTATGCCAGATCAAGGTGCGGCCGTACACCATGCCCGCCTCGGGGTAAGCGAGCAGCAGGGCCACCTGTTCCGCCAGTTTCTTGGGCAGCCAGACGTCGTCGGCATCGAGGAACGCGATGAACTCCCCTCTGGCATGGGCCAGCCCCAGGTTGCGCGACGCGCTCATCCCCCGGTTCTGGTGGCCGGGGTGCTCGAGATAGCGGACTCTCTCCGGGTATCGTGCAGCATAGCGCTTGGCGAGGTGGGTGCTGGCATCGGTCGAACCGTCGTCCACCAGCAGCAGCTCCCAATTCGTGTAAGTTTGGGCGAAGACGCTGGCGATGGCTTCTTCGAGATACTGCTCGCCGTTAAAAAAAATAATGATGCTGGACACCAGCGGCTGATCAGCCATGTGTCGCCTCCTGCAGAGCGGCGGGGAGGGAATGGCTGTAGAGCCAGGAGGAAGCCTCTACCACTGGATACCCGACGAACGCGAGCCAGGCGATCGTACGTCGGCAGCCTTCGGCAAAAGAGACGATCGGCTCGTAACCGAGCAGCCTCTTCGCCTTCTCGGTCGGCAATTTATAACAGCACTGGTGCAACAGGCTCATCTCCAGCGTGGCGCGTGGCACGGGCAGTGGTGGTGGGTCCCAGGGCGACGTGCGAGACGATCTGAGCGCCGCCAACCGCACTCGGTGCGGGACAAGCGAGCAGAGGGCCTGCACGGGACGAGCGGCGCGGAGTGCCTCCAGTCGCTCTCGCCAGATCCGTCCAGCGGGACAGGGAGGCACGCGGTGAACATCTCTGAGATCGTAGCCGAGGGCTTCAGCGAACGGCCGGTAAAAGTCGGCCCAGGTGATCTCCTCGGTGTCGCCGATCAGAAATGCCTCGCCGTCTATGCCATCTGTCGTCATCGCGCGGTACACGGCATGGACCAGATTATCCACGTAGGTACTGTTACAAATACCGCGGCCCTCGTTGACCATATAGGCCTGCCCCCTGAGCAGATCTGTGACGAAGTTGGTAACCCAGGGGGAACGCGGACCGAAAACGATGCCGGGCCTGAGGAAGACTACCTCGACGTCGCCCCGACGGCGCAGTCGCCGGAGTATGCGTTCCGCCCGCACCTTGGCGGTGTTGTACGACAACAACTGCCCGCGTCGTAGAGGACTGTTCTCATCCGTGCCCGGCGCCGGTGCCTGCCCATGCACACAAGCAGTGCTCAGGTAAATCAAGCGGCGCACCCCACCTGCGTGCGCAGCGTGGTACACCGGGGCGAGCGTCCCAACGATCGTGCGCGGATCCCCGGCAATCGCATGCACCACCATGTCACAGCCGCGCAACGCGGCGCTCAGCGCCGAGGGATCGAAGCCATCGGCGATCCGACAGTCGAGATCAAAGCGAGACAAGCGAGCCAATCTGGCGACACGACGCACGACCGGTCGCACCTCGGCCAGACCGCCGAGGTGGAGCATTTCTACCGTGCGGCTGCCGATGAAACCACTCGCCCCGAGAACTGCCACCCGGAACATCGCTGTCTTGCTCACGAGGCGTTGAGTGTTCTGGCGCGCCGATATTCCGACTCGCTGAGCCACGGCATCGACATGCAGGTGCGGTGGCGGTAGCAGTGCTCGATGAGTGCGACGCTCCGGAGACCCTCCTCGCCGGAAACGCAGAGCGGCTCGTGACCGCGGACGGCCGCGACGACATTGCGCAACTGGGCGATGAAACTACGGTGAAAATTCTCGGCCGGGCGGAGGAGAGCGGGCTGCTTCTCGTCACCCTCGTACAGCGCCGCATCGAGGATATAGCGGCTGCCGGCAAGTCCGATTTGGACCCTGTCAGCTTCGTTCACTTCCCACCGTATCCACCCTTTCGTCCCCCGAATGACATACTCGTTCAGCAACGGCCACTCTCGACTCAATCGGATTTCGCCCCGGAGGCCTCGGGAAAAACGTAATTGGAGACGACAATTGACCTCGACCCCGCCCATCGCGTCATCCTGGTAGCGGATCTCATCGGGTTGGCCCCACCACCAGAGCAGCAAATCCAGCGCATGCACACCGATGTCCAGCAGCACGCCACCGTAAGCGATGTCCTTGCGAAAGAAGTCGGGCGAGGCAACCGGCCAGTGAAAATCGTTCCCTTCGCAAAACGAAAACGACACGACATCGCCGATCAGGCCGCGAGAGAGAGCATCGCGAATGGTTCGGGTAGCGGGGAAAAAGCGGCGCAGGAGCCCGACGGCCAACACGCGCGACGCTGCTTCAGCCGCCGCTATCATGGCTCTGCCTTCGGCGACCGTGAGGGCCATGGGTTTTTCGCACAGGACGGCAAGACCTGCTTCCAGTGCCCCGATCGTTTGTTCCGCGTGGTAACGGGGGGGCGAGGCGATGATCGCCAGCTCGGCGCCGGTATCGGCAAGTCGCGCGAAACGATCGAGGCGAGCCGCGCGGGGGAAAGAGCGGTTGAGTGTGGCTGCACGCTCCGGGTTGGGATCGAAGAGGGCGACGACCTGCAACATCCCGGACTGCTGCAACGCCTGCAGGGCAGGGGTGTAGTATTGCGCGGACACTGCGCCGCACCCTACCAGACCGACACGCATCGGACGCAAACCTGTCGTGTGCTGCTGACGCTCCATGCGACCAATCGGCCCGGCTGGCTACTCTTCCACGATCCAGTAAAGCCGCAGATGGCCAGCCTCTACTAAGGTGGCAAGCGGTTTTTGCGTTTACCGTACTCGGGTCTGGTTCATAGCGAAACGGACCAGCAAAGGAAACAACCTCCTCAGCACTCTGGGAGAACGGCGACACCCCAGCGCGGCACGAATCTGGGCGGCGGCAGCGCGCCGGTCGCCCCTGGCCAGCAGGGTGGCGACCGTCTCGAGCGCCGACAACGCATAGGTCTCCTTTGCCCTGCGCGACACCCGGTCAGCCAGTTCATCCGGCAGGTACTGCGTAAATATGTCGATCGCCTGGTGCGTGTACGATATATCTTCGCCGGTACCGACGTGACGGCCGGTATTGGAATCACGATGCATGCGGTACACAGCGAGCGGTTGCACTTCGTACCAGATCGGATACCGCGCGGCGATGCGCACCCACATCTCCCAATCTTCGCTGCAAACGAGCCGGGCATCGAATCCGCCTACTGCTTCGTACACTTCCCGCCGCACGACCATCGCGGGCGTCATGATGCGCTGTTCGACTGCCAAACGCTCTAACCAGTTCTCCAGCACCCCGCTCCTCTTCTGTTCCAAGGGAGAGATTCCTTGCCAGTGACCGTCTTCATCCATGAAGATGTGCCGGCAGAAGGCGGCGCCGATCTCCGGATGCGCGAGAAAGGGGGTCTGCATGGTGCGGTAAAATCCGTCCCGCACGCAATCGTCGCCGTGCAAGAGGTGAATCAGCCTACCCCGCGACCGCTGCAGACAGGTGGCGAAGTTCTCGATATGGCCAACATTGTGGGGTTGGCGATAGAAGGAGACACGTCCGTTGCCGACTGCGGCGACCACAGCCTCCGGGTCATCCCGCGTCGAATGATCGTCGACCACCTCGATCTGCATCACTGCAGGTCCGGGATCTTGCCTGAGAACGCTGGTCAGCGTCTCGCGCAAGTAGGCCGCGCAATTGTACGTGGGAATCATGACAGACCACAGCGGACGGGCGATCCCTGCCGGGACCGGTGAGATAACGGCACGGTACGGATGCTGCCCGCTCATCGTTCCTGCGATGCGCCGACGAGGCCTCGCTGCAACGTGCCAGGCAGATACAGCCGCAGCCACAAGGCGACCATCCGCCTCAAGGAAATATATTGGTTCAGCGGTCGCCCCTTGAGATACTGCTTGAAACACCATCTGGCCATGCCTTTCTCGCCGCGCCGGAGGTACTCTTCGGCCCATTCGAAGAAATATTTGGCGATCGCCGTTCGCACCAGGGTATCGTATTTGAAATCCAGACACGCGTTCATGCGCTGGTAAAATTGGAGTGTCTGTGTGAGCTTGTCTGGCTGGCTCAGCCGAGAGTAGCAGCCTCCGCTGTGGTAGCGATACACTCCCATGACCTCGTCGATATAGCCAATCTTGCCATGCTCGGCGTTGAGAATGTGGAGAGGCCAATCAGTGATGGGGAAAAAGGACTCGTACCACGC
This sequence comes from Candidatus Binatia bacterium, assembly GCA_025057295.1. GTDB lineage: Bacteria > Desulfobacterota > Binatia > Bin18 > Bin18 > JANWXO01. Next base: position 5,293 of record JANWXO010000183.1, read on the forward strand.
CGGCAGAGTAGGGAATAACCCTTTGCGAAACATGGTGGAACAGGTGGCGATATAGTTTCCCATCCACAGATGCGCCAGGGTGGTGATCTGCGGGTGATCAGGGGGAGTCCACAGCCACGGTTCCTGACTGCCATCTTCGTGCACGACGAGGGCATTATGAAAGCAGAGGGCACATTCCGGATGGGTATCGAGAAAATCTGCTTGTTTTTGCAGCTTGTACGGCGACGTCCAATAGTCATCGCCGTCGAGTAAGGCCACGTACTGCCCCCGCGCTGCTTCGATGCCACGGACGACCACCGCGTTGCTCGCCAGGTTCCGTTCCGAGAGGAGCAGGCGAATTTTTTCAGGAAAGCGCCTGTGATAGGTCTGCACGATCTCGCGCGTACCGTCGGTTGAACAATCCTCGCTGATGAGAATTTCGTAGGGAAAGTCCGTTTCTTGCATCAAGACGCTATCCAGCGCCTGGGCGATAAATTCCTTGTGATTATAGGTCATTACCAGAACGCTGATCTTCATAGCAGCTATAATGCAGATGCTCATTCCGGAAAACGAAAATGCGCTCGCTCCCGTCTTTCGTTGCCCAAGTGACTTTCTCTCGGCAGGAAAACCCTGCCTCTCGAAAGAAGGATTCAAGCTCCGCTTCAGTATAGGTATTTACCCACCCATTGCGTGTCCGGGAGATGACTTCCCTCAACCGATCCAGTGTTCGGGGACGGGAGTACGCGCATTCATAGGAAGTGATGCAGACGGAAACCCATTCGGCGAGCCAGCGGCAGATGGCAGGTATGTCGATTACGTATTCCAGCACCCCGGCAAATATCGCTACTTCCAGCTTTAGAGGAGAAAGAACAGGCAGCGGTCGGGCATTGAGGTCGCAAATAATGGTTCCCGGACCTCTGGACACTAGATCTGAGGGGACATACTCGCAGCTTGTATCTAAATAGGATTCCAGCACTCTCCTGCCCGCTCCGAATTCAATAACACGGGTGCCCCTTGGAATGAGGTCGGCTATAAGCCTCGTGCGTTCCTCCCATTCCGGCTCGTGGTTGCTGACATCACTCCATCGCTCCACGTCGCTCTTTCTAAAAAGGCGGCAGCGTAAAGTTCTAAGAGCTAGATCTAGGCTTCCGTACCTAACGGCCATCATTTGTCTGTGGCAGCTAATTCGCGCCTCTTCCCACGCGACATGATGAGTTCGTATATTCTCTGGTACGCCGCATGACTGAGCGCGACCTGCCTCTCCGCTGCCGCCAGCAATTCCGGCCGCAAGACACAGGCACGCCGCCAGGCCCAATCGATCTCCGAGGTTAATTTGGTGGGAAAGTCCGCGTCGTCTAGGAAGATCACCCGACATCCTTCACCAAATTGGTGGGCCAATCCTAAAAATTTGTCCCGGTAGTAAGAGGAATTGGCTAGGCACACCGCCGGTATCCCCATCGCTAAAGCAAACACCGCAGCATGGTAGCTGCCTACCACCACTATCCTGCAGCGCTTGA
>JANWXO010000184.1 GCA_025057295.1 Candidatus Binatia bacterium
ACTGTTCGGTAATTCCCAGCGCCGCCCGGTGACGCGTGCCGTAGAAAGACGCCAAGGTCGGGGTGCCGGACAGGGGGAGGACCACACCGGCGCGGTACACGCGTCCCTCGCGAATATACACCGCACCGTCATGGAGCGGGCTCGCAGGCATGAACAAGGTTTCCAGCAACTCCTGACTGAGCTGGGCATCAATCTTCGCACCGGGACTGCGGAGGAGCGGGTCCAGCGCATCCTGCCGCTCCACCACAAACAGGGCCCCGCACCGTCGCGCAGCTAACGCGAAGGCGGCTTCAGCAATCACGTTGACAGCCGCTGGTGGCAATGGACGGAGCACGCTGAGCGGCAGGCGGGGATTCACCCGTTCCAACATCTGGCGGATCTCCCCTTGGAAGATCACCACGAACAGAATGACCGCGGCGGCACTGATCCCTCCGAGCAGCCAGGAGGTGAGAAACAGTCCGGCTTTCTGGGCGATCAGTCCGCCGAGCCCTAAGACGACGACCCCTCCCAGTACACGCAGCGCCCGGGTGCCACGAAACCGCGCGTAGACTTGGTAGACGATAAAGGTCATGACACCGATATCGACGAGGGTAGTCCAGGGAAAGCCGGACAGGATTCCCCGACTCCAGTCGAACGAGCACCAACCTCGTATCGCTTCGAGCATCACAGTGACCGCTGCTGCGTACACGTTGCTCATCCCTCTGTGCCCTGCCGAAGGTGCAGGTGCGCTGCTCCCGCCGGCACCTCGACCTGTGGCACTGGGGAGACCGTTTAGCCAGCCCCCTGCTGAGGGACGTCCTCGTTTTTGAAAAACTCGATCGCCAACGGGGGGAGCGTCAGCGTCAAGGAGTGGAAGTAGCCGTGAGCCGCTACAGGGCTCGCTTCCACCCCCCCCATGTTTCCTTGATGACTCCCTCCGTACTCGCGAGCATCGCTATTGAGCAGCTCGCGCCAAAACCCCCCGCAGGGAACCCCCACCCGATAGTTTTGACGGACGACTGGGGTAAAATTGCACACGACCAAGATCTGAACGTTCGCCGCACGCCCCCGTCGCAAGAAACTCAATACGCTCTGATCCGAGTCGTTACAATCGACCCACTCGAACCCATCGGGCGAGCAATCGAGCTCGTAGAGAGCAGGTTCACTACAGTAGAGCCGGTTGAGGTCCTTCACCCATCCCTGTAGTCCCGCATGACTGGCATACTCTAACAGATGCCAGTCCAAGCTCGCGTCGTGATTCCACTCGTTCCATTGGCCAAATTCTCCCCCCATGAAGAGCAGCTTTTTGCCGGGTTGCGCGTACAGATACCCCAGGAGCAGCCGCAGGTTGGCGAACTTCTGCCACTCATCCCCAGCCATTTTGCTCAGGAGGGAGCCTTTCCCGTGCACGACCTCGTCGTGGGAGAGGGGCAGGACAAAGTTCTCTGAAAAGGCATAGAGCATGCGGAACGTGAGTTCGTTATGGTGATACCGTCGATAGATCGGGTCGCGTGAGAGGTAACTGAGGGTATCGTGCATCCACCCCATATCCCACTTCAAGCCAAAGCCCAGCCCGCCCACATAGACCGGACGCGACACCATCGGCCACGCGGTCGATTCCTCAGCGATCGTCTGTACATCCGGGAAGTGCTGATACACCTCCTGATTGAAGCGGCGCAGAAACGCGATGGCGTGGAGGTTTTCCCGCCCCCCATACTCATTGGGGATCCACTCCCCCTCGGCACGGGAATAATCGAGATAGAGCATCGACGCCACCGCATCGATGCGCAACCCATCGACGTGGTACTTCTCCAACCAAAACAGGGCGTTGCTGATGAGAAAACTGCGCACCTCGTTGCGGCCGTAATTGAAAATGAAGCTTTGCCAATCGGGGTGAACGCCTTGACGCGGATCGGCATGCTCAAACAGGTGGGTCCCGTCAAAGAACCCCAGCCCATGCTCATCGCGGGGGAAATGCGCCGGTACCCAATCGATAATCACCCCGATCTCGTGCTGATGCAGGTAATCGATCAAGTACATGAGGTCCTGTGGCGTCCCGTAGCGGCTGGTCGGGGCAAAGTAGCCGGAAACCTGATACCCCCATGAGCCGTAGAACGGGTGCTCCATCACCGGGAGGAACTCCACATGGGTAAACCCCATCTCTCGCACGTAGGCAGCCAGATAGGGAGCCAGCTCACGGTATGTGAGCGGGCGATTTCCTTCCTCCGGCACGCGGCGCCATGAACCGAGGTGCACTTCATAGATGGCCATAGGTGCATCGAAAGCATGACACTGACGACGCTTTGCCATCCACGCCGCGTCTCCCCAGTGGTACGACAAATCCCACACGACAGAGGCGTTGTGTGGCGGTGTTTCACAGTAGAAGGCGAACGGGTCGGCTTTATCGACCTCGTAGCCGTGGTAACGCGACCGAATATGATACTTGTACAGTGTTCCGTGCGCGATGCCGGGAAAGAATCGCTCCCAAATGCCAGACTGCCCGCGCTGGCAAAGCGGATGACTCGTCTGGTCCCAGCCGTTGAACTCTCCGATGACCGACACAGACTCCGCATTGGGCGCCCAGACGGCAAAATATGCCCCCTGCACTCCCCGGTTCTGTACCAGATGCGCACCGAGTTTGTCGTAGAGACGAAAGTGCGTCCCTTCGTTGAAAAAGAATACATCTTGTTCTCCCAGAAGAGAGAACTCTCCCGCACTCACCCGTTTGCGCCCCCGCCTCTGCGGGGCGGTGACAGACCGCTGACGCCGCTTCGGCGGAGCCTGCTGGTGGGATGACGTCCTCACAAGCTGTCCTCTTCTTCTTCGTGCCATACACCTTCCACGACTAGCGCATCAGCTTGCTCCCCGTGTCTTCCCTTAGCCTAGCCTGGAGCTTCCAGGAGCTGCACGATGCCGCGCAGCGGCACTCTCACCCACTCTGGACGGTTGTTCAGTTCATAGCTCAATTCGTAGATCGCTTTTTCTAAGAGATAGGCATCCATGAGCACTTGCAACTCTTCACGGGTGTGTGGCAAGAAGGCAGCCTTACTGGCCATTTCACGGTAGGCGCGCAAAAAGGTTGCAGAGACCCAGACATACCAGACACGGGCCCACAGCTCCAACGTCGCCAGCGCCTCGGGGTGTGAGGCATACCCACCGCTGGCTTCCTGCTTGAAGAGGGCGGTGTAGGCAGCGTAATGAAAGGAGCGGATCATACCGGCAACATCCCGTAACGGGGAACGCTTAATGCGCCGTTCGCTGAGTGGTCGCGTCGGTTCTCCCTCGAAGTCGATGACGACAAAATCTCTTCCGGTATAGAGGACCTGTCCCAGGTGGTAATCGCCATGGCAGCGGATGCGCATGGCGGTAATTTTCCGCCCCACAATGGCGTGAAACCGCTGCAGCACTTCGCCCTCGCGCGCGAGCACGTGCTGCGCTTCCGCACGCACGGGCTGTGGCAGCACCTGGATCCGCTGTCGCAGGAGCTGAAAAGCGCGGGTCGCAGTGCTGCGCATCGACTGGTAAATCGAGCGCTGATATAAGGTAGAGAACGGTTCCGGCGCGAAGTTGGGCTCTCCTCCGCCCGAGGCCAAGGCAAGGTGCATTTCGGCCGTGCGCTGGCCTAACAACTGTGCCGATACGAGATAGGAGCCGATCGCTTCCTGCACGGCGCCAGGCAGCCGTTCTTCGCTGATCATGACAAGCGGACGGTGTGGTACAGGCGGGTCCTGCACATCGCGCCGGGCCAGCGCCTGTTCAAAGTAGTGATCGAGGGTATCGAGGGTATACTTCCAGGCATCTCCTTGATGGGGGACAAACTGGTGCAGGATCGCCACCGTGGTCGGTTCCTGTTGCGCTTGTCGATACTCCAGCGCCCCGAGCACGGCAGGCGTATGTGGGAAAGCGGCCCTCTCGGTGAGAAAACGCCCGATCTCCCAGTCAGGGTTCACCCCCTGCGATACCCGCCTGAACAGCTTGAGAATCAGGCGATCTCCATACACGATAGAAGTATTGCTCTGTTCTGCCTTACACAGCGCAGGCTCCAGAGGGCCTCCAGCAGCGTCGTGCAGCTTACGCCACGCCGAGGTTTGCACGGCCGCGAGTTCCCCGCTCGTTCCTTTGAACCGGCGCCGGCGCGCCACCGCCGCCAGCAGGGCTTGGCAGAAGCTCTTTTCCCACACTGCATCGTAAAGTACAGCCTCTTCCCCTCCATTGCGGAGACGTGCGAGGACGAAGTGGGGCCCATCCTTTTGGAGACGGTCCGCAAGCTCGCCGGTCGCGATGGCAAGCGGCAAAACGTATGTTTCGGCATCACCCTCCATATAGGAGACCACCGCCGACGCGAGATAGGCATCGGCGCCCCCATTGCATGGGAACCGAATCACCTCAGGCATGGTCACGGCCCGCAGTTGTCGCGCTTTGCCGCCGAACCACCGCCGCATGCGGAGATAGTCGGGCAGGAGTGCTTCCAGCGCTGACCGCGCCCTCCCTTGGAAGACACGGTCCCACGCCCCCTCGACCGTCACCGTGGGAACTGTTCGGTCGCGCGCTTCGAGAATCATCGGCGGTTCCGCAGGTCGCGGCTCGAGCGTGAACCAATAAAAAGAATGCGGACCCAACGTCAAAAGGTAGGGCGACTCTCCAATACGGGGGAAAACGACCCGTCCGAACATCTCTACCGGAGTCATCCCCTGAAAGGCAGAGAGGTCCAATTCGACATACTGCACGAAGCGGGACAGGTTGGCCACGACCAGGATACACTCGTCCTGGAACCGCCGCAGGAAGGCAAAGATCTTGCGATTTTCGGGATGCAGGAGCTCCAGGGTACCGTAGCCGAAGGCTTTGGAACGTTTCCGCAGAGCGATGAGGCGTTTCATCCACCACAGCAACGAGTGGGGATTACTCTGTTGTGCCTCCACATTCACCGCCTCGTAGTGGTACTCGGGATCGATAATCACCGGCAGATATAACCGCTGTGGGTTGGCACGGGAAAACCCGGCGTTGCGGTCCCCGCTCCACTGCATGGGTGTCCGGACGCCGTTGCGGTCGCCGAGATACACATTGTCCCCCATGCCGATCTCGTCCCCGTAATAGATGATGGGAGACCCCGGCAGGGAGAACAGCAAGCCATTCATGAGCTCGATGCGCCGGCGATGATTGCCCAACAAGGGGGCGAGGCGGCGACGAATGCCGAGATTGATGCGCGCCTGTGGGTCCTGGGCGTACACGCGGTACATGTAGTCGCGCTCTTCGTCGGTGACCATTTCCAGTGTGAGCTCGTCGTGATTGCGCAGAAAAATCCCCCACTGGCAGGTCTCGGGAATAGGAGGAGTCTGTTGCAGAATGTCGATGATGGGGAAGCGGTCCTCCGTATGGATAGCCATGAAGAGGCGGGGCATCAGCGGAAAATGAAAGTTCATATGGCACTCGTCGCCGCTGCCGAAATAGGCTGCCGCGTCTTCCGGCCACTGATTGGCCTCGGCCAGAAACATTTTATTCTTGAACTTGCGATCGACGTGGCGTCGCAATTCCTTGAGGAAGGCATGCGTCTCGGGCAAATTCTCACAATTCGTTTTGTCGCGTTCGAAGAGATACGGTACCGCATCCAGCCGCAGGCCGTCCACCCCGAGACCGAACCAAAAATCTACCACCCGCATGATCGCCTTGCGCACGCGCGGGTTATCGTAGTTGAGATCGGGTTGGTGACTGTAAAAGCGGTGCCAGTAATAGGCGTGAGCGACGGGATCCCAGGCCCAATTGGACGATTCGAAGTCTTTAAAAATAATCCGTGCTTCTTGATACTTCTCGGGCGTGTCGCTCCACACATAAAAGTCACGCCAGGGGCTACCAGGCTTGGCATGACGCGCACGCTGAAACCAGGGGTGCTGATCAGAGGTGTGGTTCAACGCCAATTCCGTAATGACACGAATCCCTCGGCGATGCGCCTCGCGCAGGAATACCTCGAAGTCTGCCAGGGTTCCATACAGGGGGTGTACATCGGTATAGTCCGACATGTCGTACCCGTCATCCTTGAGGGGGGACGGGCAGAACGGGAGCAACCAGACTGCGGTAATCCCAAGATCTTGTAAGTAGTCGAGCTTTTGCGTGAGCCCGGGAAAATCACCTACACCGTCTCCGCTACTGTCCGCGAAGGCGCGCACGTGTAGCTCATAAATTACTGCGTTTTTGTACCAGAGCGGATCGTCCTCCAGCAGGGTATCGTGCCTGTTCCTCTCTCCCATAGCCAGCCTTCACCTCCGTACGACACTTATCTCCACACGCCACGGCAGCAGGAACACCACGGGCACTCCTGGCACTGCCCCCGCCAGTGACAGACACTCTCATCCTGTCACGGGGCCAGCCGGTCCTGCAGCACGAGTGCACCCTCCAGGCCCCCCTGCCTCTCTCTGTCATCGGCGTGTCAATCAGATCGGACACCACGGCGGGATTTACGGAACCAGGGCGACAATGACTGACAACTGCGGACGATGCCCGCGGGGCTCTTGCTGCCCGTTAGTAATCATGCGAAAGACTCCTGCACGTGTTGGTCGGCCATTGGTGTTGTGTTGTAGCATGCTGCGGGAACAAGTGCGAGGCGGGAGGTTGTGCAGCAGGGACTGACGGCCGACTCTAGTGTCGCCGCACCAGGAGGACGCGATGAGAGTGTGGCCAGGGCAGCCGTATCCGTTAGGAGCTACGTGGGACGGAGCAGGCGTCAACTTTGCGCTCTTTTCGGAAAACGCCACGGGAGTCGAGCTCTGCCTGTTCG
>JANWXO010000185.1 GCA_025057295.1 Candidatus Binatia bacterium
GTACCCCCAGAACGGGTGATGGAGGAGGCGATGGCCTTAGCCAGGGAGCTGGCACAGGGGCCGACTGGCGCGTTCGGACGCACCAAGCAGCTCCTCAATCAGAGTCTCGGCAGCTCGTTGCACGACCATCTCCACAATGAAGCCCGGCTCATTACCATCTCTGGTCAATCAGCGGACTTCGCCGAAGGTACCACCGCCTTTATCGCCAAGCGCACACCGCGATTTACCGGCAAATAGCGGAGGCAACGATGAAAGCGATAACCTGTTCCGCTCCTGGTGGACCGGAAGTCTTGCAGCTGACCGAAGTGCCTGATCCCGTCCCTACCCCGGAGCAACTGCTCGTCCGCGTTCGCGCCACCGCGCTCAACCGTGCGGATACCCTGCAGCGTCTGGGTCACTATCCCCCTCCTCCGGGAGAATCGGAGATTCTCGGCTTAGAACTCGCAGGTGAAGTCGAAGCCGTCGGGACTGCAGTGAAAGGGTTTGCCCCTGGTGATCGCGTGTTCGGGTTGGTCGGGGGAGGCGCGTATGCGGAAAAGGCGGTGATCGATGCCCGTATGGCCATGCCCATTCCTGCAGGCTGGAGTTTTGTCCAAGCGGCTGCGGTGCCGGAGGTGTTTTTTACCGCACAAGAAACGCTCTTCACGCTCGCCCAGCTCAAAGCCGGTGAAACCGTGCTCATTCATGCCGCCGCCAGTGGCGTCGGTACCGCAGCGATCCAGATGGCGCGCGAGGTCGGGGCGCGTATTTTGATCACCGCCGGCTCGGGCGAGAAAATCGAGCGCTGTCTGGCACTCGGAGCCACCGCAGGGTGCCAGTATAAAGAACGCGACTTCAGTGACTGGGTACAAGAGATCACCAACGGTGAAGGTGTCGATGTCATCGAAGACTTCATCGGCGCTGCCTACTGGGAACGCAACCTGCGCTGCCTCAAGAGCGGAGGCCGCCTCGTTCTGGTCGGCCTGATGGGCGGAGCCAAGGTCGAGGCGAACCTCGCCGTGCTGATGACGAAGCGGCTGCAAGTTTTCGGCTCGGTCTTGCGCAGCCGTCCCTTAGCGGACAAGATTGCCATTACCGAGCGCTTCCGCAGCCAGTGGCTCCCTCTCCTGATCGCTGGCCGTATCCAACCCATCATCGACCGTGTCTTCCCACTCGCCCGCGCCAGCGAGGCGCATCGTTACATGGAAGAAAACCGCAATATTGGCAAGATTATCCTCACCGTCGAGTGAGGCGTGCCCGGCACCTCAGCTTCTCGGGAGCGTGCACGCGACGACCAGGTTCGTACACAGGACACGGGACCATGTGCCTGATCAGGCTGCCGTGCCGTATCCTGCGGGCTGCTATCCCCGCTCGAGACCAGACGATCTATCGATGATCCTTGCGATTTTTGCCAACCGACCGTTGGCCCGGACTTTGCTTTGGTCTAAAAGCGTCGGCGGGAGGAGCGCTGAGTCCGGACAACACCTTCATCTGGGTGCTCCTGCCGCCGCACTAGCGCTCCCTGACCGTTCCGTTGCCCCACAGTCATCCTGAGGACCTTCTGCAACATAGCCACCCTAGGCAACGTTCCCCCTGCTTGACTTGACCGCTGCACACACGCATATGGCGACGATAGCACGGACTTGAAGACAGGAGGACTGTATGCTCCCTCTCATCGGGCTCACGCTTTTCTTCCTGGTCGTGATGGTGCTGGTTGGCCTGTTGGCCAGAAGAAGCGACCGTCAACGCGAAGAGGAATCGTCCCCGCACGCCTCGCACGGGCACCATGCGTAATGCAAAGCTGGCGCACTCCCTCCCGTCGCCGCGGTAGGGGCACGGCGGCGGTTCGTCGGGATGTCGACCCAGGGCCCTGAGATCTGGGCGTGAGCCCATGACTCAGGGCAAACCCCACGTTAGGCTCGCCTATACCCGTCTCAGCGCAAGGATGCTTCCCTCTCCATCAGCGGCAATATAGATCGTGCCATCGCGACCTACGGCCAGACCAGCAAACGGACTGAGCGGTCCGGGAATCAGGTCGGGAATCCCTAACAACGGCTTGGGCGTCACACCTGGCTGGGCACCGACAGGAAGGTTGGCGACAAGGGTGTGCCGCTGCCTGGTCGCGAGAGAGAAGCTGGTCAGCTGTTTGTTGCCGACCTCGAGGATCAACAGCTGGTCCCCGACACAGACAATTCCCTGCGGGACGGTTAAGCCATCCACGATACCGACCGTGCCGCCGTCGATACTCACCACCCGACCGCTCTTCTCTTCGCTGACAAAACACGAACCACCAGCAGCTATGGCCACACCAGCCGGGCGTGCTAACCCCCGTGCCATGGTCGTGACCTCGCCGGTGCTCTTGATCGCCAGCACCCGCCCCTCTCCCGCCTCGGCGACAATGGCGGTGCCGTCGGCAGCGCAGGCGATACCCAGCAGTTCGTTGAAGTCCGAGGCCAACGTTCTCGCCTCTCGCCTCTCCGGATGATAGGCGGCCACAGTGCCGGCTGAGGTCGTCACGTACAACTCCCCAGTCGGTGCCGCAGCGAGCCCACGGACAAACCCAGGAAAGCCGGGGTCGAGCAACATGCCCAACCGGCTCCGTTTCCCGTCTGGAGTGACAGCAGCGACACTCAACCCATCGGCAACATAGACGGTACCGTCACTGCCGACCGCCAAGCCCAACGGCCCCAAGAATCCAGCTGGCGCCAGGACGCGCTCGCTGCCGTCACTCAAGATTTCGGCCACTCCACCATCGACAAAATGAGAGATGAAGAGACGGTTCTCTGCATCAACGGCAAAGTTATCGATTCCCGGCCGGACCCTGGCAATGACGGTTCTGGTGCCGCTCTGGATGTCGACTTTCAGGATCTCGCCGTTGCCTGCTTGTGTAGTGGTGAGCAGTCCCTTGCGATCGAATTTCACGGCCGTCGGCACGGCCAGGCCGCTGAGAAACCGCTGCAGGGACCCGCCGCTGAGTGGAATACGCCAGATTTCCCCGGCAGCAATCTCAGGAAAATACAACCACCCGTCCGGGCCGACGGCTAAGGCGTTCGGTAAGGGCAGATCGGCTGCCAGTAACCGTGGGGCCCGGCCGTCAGGATAGAGTTCGAACAAGCGCCCCCCAGGCCGGCATTCATCCATGAATAAACGGTCTTGGTAAGCGGTGATCCCGTTGGCGCCAGGGACGTTGTCCGCGATGACGCGTACCTGCCCGTCAGGGGTACGGGCGCTCACGCGGCCGTTCATGACCTCCGTCACGTACATCACTCCCCGTGAGTCAAAGGCGACGTCGTCCGGGGCGACGATCGGCCCGCCGACCGGCGAGATAGTCTGGCATACTCCACTGTTGGGATCGAGCGCACTCACCTGGCTGCCAAAGGCCTGCACGACGTACAACCTGCCGTCCGGACCAAACTGCATCCCGTTGGCACCAAAGAGGCCACTCGGGGGGGTGAGATGGGTCAGTTGCCAGCCCGCGGCGACGGTTGGTGCGAGGTTCACACTGTAGCGATTCATACCGGTCCCTCCTTTCGCCGATTCCTTGTCGTTGTCGCGATACGATTCCACCCTGCGGACCTCAGAGCATAGCAGGGATACCTCCCTGCGTGTCGAGGTGCAGCACGCCACCTGTCCCGCATCATTCCTGCCCTAGGCCGGCGAGTCGGCGCGCGTACGCCACCGCTCGCTGCCAATCATATTCGCGGTAGAGCTGCAGTTTCTCCGCTTCCATCGACCCCTCGGCGTGGAGAGCGAGCACGGCGTGATAGCCACCGAAGTCGGACGTCGTGATATCTTGCAGAAGATTGAGTACCCGCACGCGCTCTTTCCCAGAGACCCCCTGCTTGCCCTGCAGGTACTTGTCGATCAGCGGACCGGTCTCCTCGCTCTGCACATCTTCTCGCGCTGGGCCGGTCACCAGGATCCCGCCAGCCAGATCCTGCACATGAGACAAAGCCTGGTGGAAATGGGCGGCAAAGTGGTGCTTGGCGATGTTGACCAGCGCAGGGTTGGGGATGACCATGCCCAGCTCGGTTGGCACGGCCTTGAGACATGCCTGCTGCGTGAGCGCGCGGATGGTCTCGGCGTAACTGGCCAGCCAGAAGAGCTTCTCCCGGACGTGAGCCACCTGCTCGATTCCGTTGTACTCCGCCACTAACCGAGCTGCTCCCACCAGCAGGTCCAGGAAGGGCAGTTTGTAAGAGATCGCGGTCAGCCGATGATACTCCACAAACGCGAGCGCCAACGCGCCGGCAAACTGCCACTCCCCTTTGAGGAAGATGCGCTCGTTGGGCACGAACACGTCGTCGAAGATGGTGAGGGTTTCGGTCATTTTGACCGTCGCACTCACGGGATAATCGAAGGGATTGCGCTGCGTGTATGAGCCGTACCCGCTCATGATCAGTTTGAGTCCTTTCGTCGCCAGCGGAATGGCGAAAGCGACGGCATAGGCCTTGTCCTCTTCGCCCATCGCACGGGTCGGCAGGACGATCATTTCGTTGGCGTGCGTGGTGTTCGAGGTATGGACCTTGGCGCCGCGCACGACAATACCGTCGCGCCGCTCCTCGACAATCCGCAGATACAGGTCTGGATCCGCCTGTGCGGACGGACGCCGGGCGCGGTCACCCTTCACATCGGTCTGCGCCAACGCAAAATTGAGATCGTTCCTCCAGCAATAGTCGTAGAAGGCTTTCACCCGCGGGTAGTACGACGTCCCCAGGGCGGCATCGACCTTCTTGGTCGTGCGGAGAAGACCAAAGAGACCGTCGCTGCCGACGACCTTGGAAAGCACGACCAAAGCCCCACCCTCGCGGCAGGCCGTCTCGATCAACGCACTGCGCTGGAGCAGGTCTTCCGCAGACCGTGGAGGGAGGAAGTAGCGGCTCATCTCTTCCCCGTTGTCCGGGTGGCGGACGACCGCCAAGTCGCGGAAGCGCGGATCGGCCACCAAACGATAATCGGTGGCTTCATGGTCGATCGCGACCTGCACGAGAGGGTGCTGGGTGACATCAGGGATCCGCTGGCCCCGGAAATAGACGACCCGGTCATCCTTCAGACTCTCTCTGTACTGTGCGGCGGTACGCAGAGGCATATGAGACTCCCTTCTGCCTGAAAACGGAGTAGAATACAGGGGCAAAAGCGGAAAGAGAGCACCACTGATGCAGGCCAAACTGAAAGACGCCATTCGCCTGTTCAACCGACAGGACTATTTTGCGTGTCACCAGATTCTCGAAGAAGTCTGGCGCGAGGCAGCAGACGAAGAGAAGGGCTTTTACGAAGGGTTGATCCGTCTCGCGACCGGGCTGCACCTGCGTTTCAATCGCCGTGTGCTCCAGGGTGCGATCAATCTCCTCACGCAGGGGCTGATGCGCCTCGAAGACTACCGCCCGGCTCATGCAGGGGTTGACGTAGCACGCTTGTACGCTGACATCGAAGCGCACCTGCATATGCTGAAGGCGTCTCAGAGTTCTCGCGTCGGGTTTTTCGAGCGCTGGCGTGTACCACGGATTCACATGGTCGAGTAAACGCAGGGAGAGCACCCACCCCATACGACCTCCATCGTGAGGCATCGACCCTACCGCGGGGAGGCTAGGAGAGTCAACGAGAACGCACCCCCACGTTTTCGCTCCTCTCTTTGTCTCCGCTCTTAATTTCTCCCTGCCCCTCCCGATATACCGGAGAGAGAGACGCGGGGAGGTGCTCTCTCCTCTTCCTGTGGTTTCTTGGCGCTTCTGTACCTGCTCGCGCTCTCTACACCCAAGGTTTGCAGGTGCACCAGAGAGGACGGTCATGACAGCATACATCGAGGGGTACCGTGCAGGATGGACGTCGTATATCAATAGCTGCCAGAACCCCGAAACCGCGGTCGAGCAACTCCTCGCGCAGGTACACACCCTAGCGGAACAGGCAGGACTAGGGGTGAGTGACGCGCAGCAGCGGGATTTTTGGCTCGGGTACCATCACGGGCGGACGGCTGCCCGAGCAGCCGTTGCCCAGAGACGGGACAAATCGTCCTAGCCTTACCTGGTCCTCGAGGTTCTCAGGCGCACGGTGCGGCTCTGTCGCAGCGCGAGGGAGCCGCTTTTGTGTCCGCCGTACACGACCCCCTCCACACCACCACACCGCGGGACCGCATCCCACGAGACTCGTCTACCGACCGGCGGAAAGAATTCCTCCTCAAACCGCGCCTCTTGTCCACGTCCAATGATCGCGGGAAAGGCATCGGTCTCGAACCTGCCGTCGACACTGCCCTTATCATCGAACAGCACGACCTCCACTGCTGGTGACTCACAGAGACCTTTGCCACCGTTGCGGATCGCTCCCGAAAGCCGTACCCGCCCGTTCGCGCCCAGAACTGCTCGAGCGCCGACCAGACGCGGCGAGGGACGTAGGCCATGATCCTCCTCACCGACAGACACTGTCTCGATCTCTTGGTGTGTCGACAGGTCATTCTGCTGGAGAGCCTCCAGCGGGAAGACCGCAGGAGCGGAATAGGGAACCGCATCTTTCACGAGCGGAGTTGCCGCAGGGTGGGCAGGCCTCTCGCTATAATGGAGAATGCCCCTTTCGTCCTCCCACTTGTAAATCTCCTGGGCAGAGACACCACCAGCGCACGCGAGAATGGTCAGCAGCAGCACTCGTGTCATCGTCCCTCCTGGGCTCTTTGCTTTCGCTCAGAGACCGCACTCGCTCCTCGCGGCAAACGCCACCACCATGCACGCAGGTGCAGGATGGCGCTGGC
>JANWXO010000186.1 GCA_025057295.1 Candidatus Binatia bacterium
GCTCCTCCTCTCCGGTCGCACCCACCAGGTCAAAACGGCCTTCGTCCTGCTCGCCAGCGACGGTCGTCCCTTTACCAGCCAGGTCGTCACCAGTACAGTGACGTTCAAACCCCTCTCCGAGGCGGAGATCGATGCGTATATTGCGACCGGCGAGCCCTTTGATAAAGCTGGTGCCTATGCCATCCAGGGACAGGGAGCCGCTTTCATCGTGCGTACCGAGGGATCCTATACCAATGTGGTAGGGCTGCCCATGGACGAAGTGGGACGGGCTCTCCGTGCTGCTGGACTGGTGCGCGAGACCGGCCATGATTGACGTAGCGGCAAACTATCGGCGCGTGCGCGAGCAGGTGGCGGAGGCGGCGCAGCGTTGTGGCCGCCGCCCGGAAGAGATCACGATCGTCTGCGCGGCGAAGACCAAAGGGCCAGAGCTGATCCGGGCAGCGATCGCAGCCGGTGCGACGGATATCGGCGAGAACTATGTGCAGGAAGCTGAGGAGAAACGCGCGCAGATCCCCGAGTCGGTCCGCTGGCACCTGATCGGCCACCTGCAACAGAACAAAGTGAAAAAGGCCCTGCGCGTGTTCACCCTGATCCACTCCCTCGATAGTGTCCCCCTCGCCCATGCCCTGCAGCGCCGCTGCGCCCAGCTCGGACTCACCGCACGGGCACTGATCGAGGTAAACCTGGGGCGAGAACCCACAAAAAGCGGGATCCCGGAGGAGCAAGTGGAAGCGCTCTTGACCGCGCTCGCCGACCTGCCTGCTGTCCACGTCGAGGGGTTCATGGTGATCCCACCCCCACCGGCGCAGGCGGAAGAGTCGCGCCCCTACTTCCGAGCCCTGGCTCGCCTGCAGGCACGCTACCAGCGGTTCCGCACTGCCAATATCGATCTGCGCGAATTGTCGATGGGGATGACAGACGATTACCCGATCGCTATCGAAGAGGGAGCAACGATCGTGCGCATCGGGCGCGCCATTTTCGGCGAGCGAGGCTGAGAGGAGGCGGCAATGAAAAAAATCGGCTTTATCGGGGCCGGTAATATGGCGGGTGCCTTGATGAAAGGACTGCTAGCTGCCAAGCTCTACCGCCCTCAAGACATCCTGGCGAGTGACGTCGTGGCAGCACAACTGACAAAGGTCCGGCGGGCGTACCATGTCGAAGGGATCCGGGACAACCGCGCCCTTGTCCGTGCCGTCCCTACTATTGTCCTGGCAGTCAAGCCGCAAATCATCGATGAAGTCTTAGCAGAAATCCGACCCGAAGCGAGTCGAGAGAAGCTGTTCATTTCGATCGCCGCAGGGGTACCGCTCGCACGACTCGAACAGGGGTTAGGAGGGCATGCACGGGTGGTGCGGGTCATGCCCAACACCCCAGCCTTGGTCGGGAAAGGCATGGCGGTGATCGTGCGGGGCAAAAAGGCCACACCGCAGGACGAGCGGTTAACCCTGGCGCTGTTTCGCGGCGTCGGCGAAGCGCTGGCCGTGAAAGACGAAGCCCTGCTCGACCCGGTCACGGGACTGAGCGGTAGCGGCCCGGCCTACATCTATCTGTTCGCTGAGGCGCTCATGACCGGGGGCATACAGGCGGGGCTGCCGGTAAAAGTCGCCACTCAACTGACCCTCCAGACGCTCGAGGGAGCGGTGGCGATGTTGAAGGAAACCAAAAAAAGCCCTAAGGAACTGCGCGATATGGTCACTTCTCCAGGCGGCACGACCCTGGCAGGTCTCGCGCAGCTCGAAGCGTATCGCTTCTCCGATGCAGTGGTCGCAGCGGTGCATGCTGCCACGCGCCGCTCACAGGAGCTGGGACAGGGGTAAGGAGGAACACAGGATGTTTATCCTGGCAAACTTTCTCTACGCACTCGCCAACGTGTTGAACATGCTGCTCTCGCTCTACATGTGGATCGTCATCATCCGTGCTGTGGTGTCCTGGGTGAGTCCGGATCCGTATAACCCGATCGTCCGCTTCCTCTCCGCGGCCACCGATCCTCTCCTCTACCGCGTACGCCGCGCCCTCCCGGTCTCCTTCGGCGGCATAGATTTCTCCCCTATTATCGTCATCATCGCTATCGTGTTCCTGCAGAGCTTCTTCGTGCAGAGTCTGCGCGACCTCTCGATGTCCCTGCGGTGAACGTGGTGACCGAGCAGCTGGCGGCGGCGGTTGCGCGGGTTGACAAGACCACCGCGAATGATTAGCAGTCTGGTGTTCGACCGTTCAGGTGAGGAGAACTGTATGCCGATTTACGAGTATACCTGCCAACGCTGTGGGGATTTCGAGGTCATGCAGCGTATTTCGGAAGACCCGCTCAAAAAGTGCCCGACTTGCGGGGCAACCGTTACCAAGCTGATCTCCCGCTCCGCTTTTCACCTCAAGGGCAGTGGCTGGTATATGACCGATTACGCCCGCAACGGCACGAACAAAAGCACGACAGAAGAGTCGCAAGGCTCAACCACCGAGACGAAAGAGCGCTCGACCTCTCCGAGTACGACTGCTGCATCCTCCTCTTCCGCCGTCTCTGCCAAGGAGAGCTCCCCGAGCGCCTGAGGAGCCGAGTCCACCCCTGCCGCAGCCGTCGGGCGAGGACTGCCTCCCTCCCTATTTACACTCTTTCTTCGACCGTGCTAAGGAGAAAGCGTACGGTCGCATAGCTCAGTCGGCTAGAGCGCTTGCCTCACATGCAAGAGGTCCGGTGTTCGAATCACCGTGCGACCACTGTCGAAAGCCCGCTCCAGGCGGGCTTTCTTCTTCGTCCTGTCCAGAGACAATCCACACGAGCGGTGATACCCCTCCTCCGCTCAGCACGATCACTCTCACAGTGCGAGGAGTCTGGCTCGCCTCACCCTGAGTGTTTTGCGCCTGTGGCGGGAGTATGCTAGAAGTGAGCTTGCTCGGCAGAGGGCACTGCGACAGGACGGACGTACACCAGGAGGCGCACATGGCAGAGAAGAGTTTTGGGCGCATGATCGAAGATCGCCGTCACCAATTGCACCTCACTCAGGAAATGGTAGCCAAAAAAGTGGGGGTGAAAGCGAATTACATCGGCTATCTCGAGCGCGGCATGCGTCACCCGAGCCAGAAAGTAGTCGAAAAGCTCTCGCAGGCTCTGAAGCTCGACCCGCGAGAGTTATACCTTCTCGCCAATCCCCGCGTGCGCGCCCTCTTAGGGAAAGGAGGGACGGGACAGACCAGAGAGCCATCGCTGTGGCAGCAATTCCTTCGCGATCCGGCTTTGCAACAAAAGCAGGGGCTCACCAGCCGAGAACAAGAAGCGCTGGCGCAACTGGCGCAAGCCGACAAAGCAAACTCCATGAGCGCCGTGCTGAAAGTGATCAAGGCGCTGCGGCGCGGCTTCTCGGGACAATAGCTTTTTCCCTCTCATACGCCTCTCGCCTGCTCTCACCCTCGTCTCCTACTCGGGTATGGGGGTACGACTCCCGACTCATCCGTGTGTTCAGCCCGACGAACCGGATGCCTTCTCTCATAGACCGCTGTCGGTCCGTTCCCAGCCCGCCCTTTACGCGCGGTCGAGAAAAGCCGCAAAGGTCTCTAAACTAGGAAGCTCGGAAATCGATGGAGCTGACTGAGTACGCGGGGCTGGCTGTTCCTGCACCGACTGCGCTCCCTCGGCCTTTTCCCGAGTCCGGGCGCTACAGCCTGACCACCCCAAGAGAGAGACACTCATGGCCAGCACGACCACACCGCGGCAGAACACAGTGTTCATGGAGTCTACTGTAGCGTCTGCGTCGAGCGCGCTCAACCACGTCCAGCGCGTGCCGGGAAAGATCACGATCGGCACGGATGCGCTCCGCCGGGCTTGTCTTTCATCCCTCGCATGCTAGCGTGCTTCCATGCGTCGCTTGCGTCCCCTGGGGGTCACTCTTCTGTGCCTCCTCCTTTCGCTCTTGGTGTCTCCTTCTGCCTCGGCGATGAACGAAGCCGACATCGGGCGCAAGTTTTCGCTCATCGCACGGTCACAGTTTCCCCTGGTGCACGACTATACTGTCCACCGCTATGTCCAGCGCCTCGGCCAGCGCATCGTCAGCAGCCTCGAGCAGCCAGAGTTTGCGTATCAGTTCTTTGTCGTGCGCGAACCCAATCTCAACGCCTTTGCAGTACCAGGCGGGTATATTTACCTGCACTCCGGCCTCCTCCTCCGCGTCAGCAGCGATGACGAATTGGCCAGCGTCCTCGGGCACGAGATTGCCCATGTGCACGGCCGCCATGCGTTCCGGCAGCAGCAGGATACCAAACTCCTGTCTTACGCCGGTTTAGCGGCGATGGCCCTGGCCCTCATCAATCCTGTCCTCGCTGCCGGTGCGTCTTCCGCCGCAACCGCGACCCAGCTCCGCTACCAACGCCAACTCGAAGAAGAAGCCGACTACCGCGGACTGCAGTACATGCGGCAGGCGGGTTTCGATCCTGGCGCCATGCCCCGTTTCCTGCAAAAAATGTGGCAGGAGGACCGTCTGCATGCCAATGCGATTCCGCCCTATTTCCGCTCGCACCCCCTTTCGCAAGAGCGCCTGAGCTACATCGAACGCGTGCTGGGGACCTTCCAGTGGCACGCGCCCGCTCCCACGGATACCTTCGAACTCGAGCAGGTGCAGGCCATTCTGCGCACGCTGCACGAGCCGCGCGGGCGGGTCGTCGCTGCCTACCAACAGCGGGTTCGTGAACAACCAGAGAATGCCAAGGCTCTCGCTCTCCTCGGGCTCGTACTGCTGCGCACTCACCAGTGGGAGCAGGCACGCCACATGCTCGAAGAGGCCAGCCTGCGCGGTATGCGGCTCGACCGCGACCTTGGTCTCGCCTATCTGCATCTTGGAGACCGCGAACGCGCCCGCCAGGCCTTCGCCCGCCAGAGCGAGATCGATCCCGGTGATGCCGAAGCCCATAGCCAACTCTGCCAACTGTACCTGCAAGACGGTGCTGCCGAGCAGGCGGAGCAGGCGTGTCGCGCCGCACTCACCGCCGACCCACATCGAGAGGCGGCATATGTGACCCTGGCGCGACTCCACGAGCAGAGAGGAGAGATAGGGGAAGCTCGCGTGCTCCTCGCCCAGGCTATGGTGTTGCAGGGGCGCTTAGAAGCAGCCCTCGCTCAGTACCAACAAGCGGCGCAGGCACTCGGCCCGCACCACCCTCAGGCCGAGGAGATCGCGCAGCACATGGCGGAACTGCAAGAAGTGATCAGTGCCTTACCACGATCACGGGGACGATAGAGTGGCAGTCCCCTCCGGCAGGAGCGCAAGGCGTCAGCTGTCTCGCGACTCTCACTCCGGCAATCCAAGAATTTTTCGCCCGGCCGGACTGATCATCTCCGGGGTCCAGGGCGGATCCCACACGATTTCGACATTGACCTCACGGACCCCCGGCAAGGCGCGCACTCGCTCGGCGGCCTCACTGGCAATATATCCTCCCATCCCACATCCTCTGGTGGTCAAGCTCATCTTGACGTCCACGCGTCCCTCCTCCACCTGAACGTCGTACACCAAGCCGAGATCGACGATATTGACTGGAATTTCCGGGTCATGGCAGCCCCGGAGGGCATCGTATATCTGGGCAAGATCCGGGGTCTGGGGGGCCAACGCTCGTTCAGCCGCTGCAGGCGTGGAGCAATCCACCACCCCGGTTCCATTCTGTGCCACTGTTGGGGGTGCAAGCGGCGGCGCTGGGGGTTTTGTCCACCAGGTCTTCAGGCGTTGGAAAAGCGACGGCATCTGTTCTCCACCTCCCTATTCATCCCACAGTTTCGTGCTGATGTAGCGTTCTCCAGTATCCGGAAATAAGGTGACGATGCGACCGCGGCGGAGCGTGCGGGCGATCTGTCGGACCCCGCATAAATAGGCACCGGACGACTGGCCGACGAAGAACCCCATCCGTGCGGCACGAACACACAGCGTATAGGCCTCTTCGGTGCTCACCGGCAGCCATTCATCGACAACGTCTGGATCGAAAATTTGCGGGGTGATGTGCTCCGCCCCGAGCGGTTTGAGCCCTTCAATCCCTGGGAACTCTTCAGGGATGATACACGCGATACGGATCTTGGTATTGTAAGCTTTGAGGCGACGCCCGACCCCGGTAATCGTCCCGCCCGTACCGACACCGGCGACGAACCAGTCGAGCTGTCCGTTGGTCTGCGCCAAGATCTCTTCTCCCGTAGTGTCATAGTGCGCCCGCCAGTTCGCCTCGTTACTGTACTGGTCGCAAAAGAAGTAGCGCTCCGGAGCAGCCGCATAGCGACGCCGCACCTCGCGTAGCGCTTCGTCATACCCGGCTACAGGATCGGTCAAGATGAGGGTGGCCCCGTGCGCACGGATGCGCTTCTTGCGCTCGGTGCTGGCATTCGCAGGCACGACGAGCTCGACTCGACGCCCCAGAATCGCGCCGATCATGGCATAGGCAATGCCGGCATTGCCAGAAGAGGAGTCGAGGATGATTTGCTCCGGCCCCAGCATGCCGTTCACTATCGCCTCTGCGAGCATTCGCACGACCGGCCGATCTTTGACCGAGCCGCCAGGGTTGAAAAACTCGCACTTTGCCAGCACCTCGACATCCGGGCACTCGTGTTGGAAGAGAGGAACAGGCACGAGAGGGGTATTGCCGATCAGGGACAAGAGCGGATAGCGACGGATCAGTTCTTGGACAGGCTGGGGATGCGACATGACCCCTCCACACCAAGCGAAATCTTAACAG
>JANWXO010000187.1 GCA_025057295.1 Candidatus Binatia bacterium
ATCATACAGCACCTCCTGCTTGAGTTCGCTCACGACACGCGATGCGTGTTATTCGCTTTGTCCTACGGAACGGCGAAGCCAGCGGGTGAACCAGCCTTCGTTTTCGCGCTGCGCCAAGGTGGTGAGTTCCCCTTTGTCCAGCCACATACCTTGGCAGGACGGGCATTCTTCAACTGTCACTCCGTGATACACGATCGTGTGGAGCTGTGTGCCGCATTTCGGGCACCGCATCAGCGCTTGTTGGCGCGCAGCCGCTTCTTCTGCCGCGAGCTGCTGCTGTTTGAGTTTCTCGATGAGCTCGCGGTCACGCTGGGCGAAGTAGCGGTCTTCCTCGGCCCGTTCTTTGTCGCGCAACTTTGTTCCCAGACGATCTTTTTCATCCATGGTGACACTCCTTATCGAGGCTACTCGGTAGAGGTCTGTTTGTCCTTATTATAGCGGCTGAGAACCTCATGCCACACACTCTTGAGGCGGAGGTGAATTTTCTTTGCCCACGAAAAATGGTGACTCAACACGCCTAACCCCAAGACAACTAAAACAATCCCAGGACCGGGAATCCCAGGCAGACTGAGCACCACGCCGAGCAGTACGAGCGCGAGGCCGCTGAGAATGCGACACAGTCGCCAGAGTAAATATCCGGTTGCCCGAATCATGCTTAGCTCGCGCGCGCAGAACCAGGGGAGAAGCTAGAGCTCATCGAGAATTTTCCCACTTCGCGCTTTCTCTACCGTCTCTTCAAACTGTGGACCCAGATCCACGCCAAGTTCTTGCGCTCGCTTTTTGGCCCACAGCCCCACGTTGCGGGAGTCTTTGTAAAAGGAGTCGTCGCGTGGCGTGCGGGTATCGAACTCTTGCAAACGGCTGGCTTCGCTTTGGTGGTAAGCAAAACGGGATAACAGGCGGGTCAGGTGCGGAGCGCCACAGTATCGACAGTGCGGCGGAGTGGCTATCTCCTGCCGGGTGAGGAGCAGCAGGCTTTGGTCTTTCCCACACTGCTGGCAGTGGTACTCGTAGATTGGCATACGCCTTTTCCCCTCTATCATAGGTTGTGTGTCGGTGCTATAAGCAGGAGCCTGTACCTTGTCAATGTTCGAGACAGTTCGTGCTCACGCCCAGATCAAGCGGGGGCGGCAGAGGCGCACGCGCAAACAATCCTTGGCAAGGATGACGCAGAGCGAACAGTATGATCCCGGTACATAGCACTATCCCGCCACAGCGGATACCGGTGGTCAACTACACCCTCATCGGTCTCAATGTTGCGTGCTTTGTCTATGCCACCATTTTCGCTGAGAGCTTTGAGCCTTTGGTGTTGGCGTATGGATGGGTTCCTGCGAATTTTTTCCACACCTTAGCCCTCGGACAGGTACCGGAGGTGATTCCGTTGGTGGTCAGTATGTTTCTGCACGGCAGCTGGTTGCACCTGATGGGCAATCTGCTGTTCCTCCATATCTTCGGGGGCAATGTAGAAGATCGGCTCGGCGCGATACGCTACGGCTGCTTCTACTGCCTTGGTGGTGTGGTCGCAGCGCTCACCCAGACATGTCTTACTCCGTCTATATCTACTCCCATGATCGGGGCGAGCGGTGCCATAGCCGCTGTTGCTGGCGCATATTGTCTGTTTTACCCTGCCGGTCGGGTGGTGACGGTGGTCCCGCTCGTGTTCGCCGTGCGGGTGGTACAAGTTCCGGCGGTCTGTTATCTCCTGTTGTGGGTGGGAGCCCATCTGCTGGCTGGGGTCTTCCCCCTTGCTCTCGGGAGTCTCCAGGCGGCTGGCGGAGCGTGGGGAGCACACCTTGGTGGGTTTGTCGCCGGGATGCTCTGTGGACCGCTATTCCTTTTGAAGAAGAGACGTCAGCTGCGCATACGCCCTCCGCGTGCACACTCCGCCCTGCTGTGGTCGTCCAGGTAAGCCGTGGGAGGCGGGTTAGTTGAGCAAGGCGGACAACGCCGCCAGTGCCCGCCGTGCCGGGAGATAGTGTGGTGCGATCTCTACAGCCTTGCCAAACTCACGCGCGGCTTTGAGTAAATCGCCTTTGGCCCAGTACACTCGCCCCAGGTTGACATGGGGAAAGTGCCGCGGCTCGTAGCGCTTTGCCATGGTTGCCTGCTCGAGCCAGGGAATCGCTTCATCCCATTTCCCCAGCTGGATCAAGTAGGAACCGATGTCGTTGTACGGATTACCAAAATCTGGGTCCGTCGCGATCGCATTCTTACACTCGGCTATCGCTTCCTCGTACCGTCCCAGGAAGCTGTAGGTCCATCCTAAGAATGTGTACGATTCGGCAGTGGGATAGACCTGGATCGAGCTGCGGTAGAGACGAATTGCGTCGGCGAAGTTCCCTTGCAGCTGCGCACGGTAGGCCTGTTGGAAGAGCTGGGCCGCCCGCGCCTGGGTGGATTGTTGCAGCTGTTGTGCTGCGTGTTCGAGAGCGTCTGGTCCCGTCTCCGAAGGAGAAGAGGTAGGGTGTTCCTCGCGGTTCTTCGTCGATTCCATAATGTCGACTCCTGTCACGTATCGACCATGGGTGACAAACATCAATGTGTGTCCGCTACTGCAGTTGTCAAGCTCTCAGGACGATTTTCTTGTGGTGGCGTGGAGATAGAAGGAGAGCAGGGTGTAGTACACGGGATAGAAGAGGGAGAGCAGCACGAGCCACCGCGGCGGCGTGGGCAGCTGCCACAGCACGGCAAGCAACATGACTGCCCATACTCCCCCGAGGAGGTTGGTGAGGCGGCGGAAGGGGACGGTGCGGCTAGGGTAGACGTAGCGGATCGGGATGAACACAAACACAGACAGGAGACAAATGAGGGTGCCGTTGAACCAAGGAGGTGTCTGCCCAGCGTACAGGTAGAAGGCCACGACGTTCCAGTACGAGGGAAAGCCAGTGAAAAAAAAGTCTGGCGTTTTGGCCGCAGCATGACAAAAGCCATAAGCGCTGGAGAGCAGGGGGAGGGCTGCGAAAAAGAGGGTCCCAACAGGGGGGAGCAAGTGCATGTGGTAGAGGAAGACGACGGGGACAATGACGAAGGTGAAGTAGTCGATGATGTCGTCGAGCTTCGCTCCGTCGAACCATGGCAGCACCCGCTTGACCTCGATCTTGCGGGCGAGGATGCCATCGGTCGAATCGATCAACACTGCGATCAGCATCCACAAAAACGCTTCGCGCGCGCGACCGAACACCGTCGCGCGCAGGGCGAGAAAGCCAACCACCACACCTGAGGCGGTATACGCATGGACTGCCCAGGCGCTCACCCAGCGTGAGCGGGGATACCGCTGCTCGTATGCTGCAGTGACCTCAGGCA
The DNA here is from genome assembly GCA_025057295.1 of Candidatus Binatia bacterium. GTDB lineage: Bacteria > Desulfobacterota > Binatia > Bin18 > Bin18 > JANWXO01. The sequence goes on from JANWXO010000187.1 coordinate 3,304, forward strand.
AAACGTTGGGCACTGAGCGTGGGTTCATAAAGGATCTGAATCACGTTCCCATCCGGGTCAGCACAGTAGAGAGAGCGACTACCGTCACGGTGGGTACGGGGCGGATGCAGCACTGGAACGTTGCGTGTCGCTAGCGCTTCTGCTGCACGGTCTACATCCTCCGCACGTGCAACGATGAAGCCCAGGTGAGCCAAACGTTGGCGCTCTGCAGGCGCCGGGCCTGGAGCCCGGTGCAGAGCGAGGTTGTCGCATCCTGATGACAGATAAACGTTGTCCGGGTCGGGTTGCCAAACAACCTTCATGCCGAAGACAGTGGAGTAGAAGGCGACGGCAGCCGCGACATCGGAGACGTTCAGCGCCACGTGGCGAAGACCGTGGGTTGGGATTGGTAGAGCTTCAGGCATAGGACGTCACCAGGCAGTCGAGTCGAAAAAATTGTGACAGATTACCGGTGCTTGAGCAACAGGTATAATTCGCCCTCCCGTGCCATGTAGCCGGCTTCGGTCGCGGCCTCGCTGCCCCAGAAGAGGTCGGCACGATTCCAGCCCGTGATAGCGGCCCCGCTGTCTTGGAACAGCACAAAACGTGAGAACTGCTGCCAGGTGACGTGCCCGTCGGGGGCAAGAACCGGCTTGCTGGTGCGGAGGAAAGCCAACGCCCCCAGGGGGTAGATGGTCGGATCGACTGCCAGCGAGCGACCTGGGGTGAGCGGCACCCCGAGACTCCCATGCGGACCGTCGGCAACAAACCGGAAGAAAACGTACCGTGGGTTGTGGAAGAGGAGCTGATCCCGTTCAGCGGGGTGGTCGTAGAGGTAGCGCTGGATATCCGCCGCGGACGTGTGACCAGGCCGCAGCTTGCCTTGTCGCAAGAGGACGGAGCCGATACTGGTGTAGGGGTTGCCGTTGGTGCCTGCGTAGCCAACCCGGAGTCGGGTGCCGTCCGGTAACGCAATTTGCCCCGACCCTTGGATGTGGAGGAAAAAACGGGCCACCGCATCATCGACCCACACCAGTTCGTAGCCCTTGCCAGCCAAGACGCCCTGTCCATCGATTTCCGCACGCGAAAAATAAGGGAGGAGTTTACCCTGCTCGACGCGGCCGTAGAGCTTTGTGGAGGAGCAGGCGCTGGGGAACGCAGCTAGATCGACCTCTATGAGATCGTCGGGTCGACGGTAGAGGGGATAGCGATAGCGTGCCGTGGGCGTGAGGCTACCGTTCAGGAGCGGCTCATAGTAACCGGTAAACAGCACCGGTGTAGTGACGCGGTAGAACTGCAGCTCTCGCGCCAGACGAGGAGCCGGCTCCCCTTCGGTCTCTATGATGGCCAGGAACGTTTCCAGGCTGGCGCGCAGGTGGGCAACGGAGATACGCTCCGTTCCAAATGCCAGTGTGGATGAAGCATTTTGCCGGTGCAGGGCCGACAAACTGTGCCGCACGGCGGTTTGCAACGACGCGCGGTCTAGGTCGTCGCGTAAAACCGGCATCTCTGACGGTGAGACAGGAACGAGCTGGGTCTGAGACGGAGGATGACAACCACCAGAGAGGAGGAAGAGAGAGAGAGCAAGGACAGGACAGGGAACGCCCCAGCGTTCTTGCTCGCTCCATTTCCCTTTCCTCTGCGTCGTCACTAGAGTTTGACCTCCTCAACTGTCTGCGTATGCCGCGTGCGCTGCCGCCACCCCAGCACCGGGGGGGCACCGGTATCCTTGGGTATGGAGGATCTCCTCCAAAGCGCTGAGGAGCAGGAGGACGTTGCTCCGGGTGCTCGATTCGCCCATCAGGCCAATCCGCCAGACCTTGCCTCGCAACGGTCCCAGGCCAGCGCCGATCTCGATATTGTACTGCTCCAACAACTGGCGGCGCACGCGTACGTCGTCGATGCCGTCGGGGATGCGCACACTGGTCAGCGTCCAGAGGCGATACCCTTCCTGAGCGGCGAGCGGAAGGCCGAGCGCGGTCAGCCCCGCGGCCAGGGCAAGGTGGTTACGGCGGTGGCGGCGGAAGCGAGTGTCGAGTCCCTCTTCCTGGACCAGACGGAGCGCCTCGCGCAGTGCATAGTTCATGGAAATGGGGGCGGTGTGGTGATAGACGCGTTCCTCGCCCCAATACTGTTCGATCATCGTGAGGTCGAGGTACCAGCTGCGTACTTTCGTTTTCCGTTTGCGAATGACCTCCAGCGCTGCCTGATTCAGTGTCAGCGGTGCCAGGCCCGGGGGGCAGCTGAGACATTTCTGCGTGCCGCTGTAACAGACATCGATCCCCCACGCATCCACCTCGACCGGACAGCCCGCCAGAGACGTCACCGCATCGACCAGCAGCAGGGCACCCGCACGGTGAACGATGGGGGCGATGTCTTGCAGTGGCTGCCAGGCCCCAGTTGAGGTTTCCGCATGTACGAGCGCAACGACTTTGGGGCGACGGCAGCAGGCGAGCGCCGCCTCGATCTGCTCGGGGGAAAACACCTGGCCCCATGGCGCTTCCATGATGACCGGCTGCCCTCCGCATCGTTCGACGATGTCGACCATCCGCATGCCAAACACCCCGTTCACTCCCACGACCACTTCATCCCCTGGTTCGAGCAGGTTGACCAGACAGGTTTCCATCCCCGCACTCCCGGTGCCAGAGATCGGCAGAGTCAAAGAATTCTGAGTTTGAAAGACAAAACGGAGGAGCTCCTTCGTCTCGTCCATAAGGCGGAGAAACTCCGGATCGAGATGGCCGACTAAAGGGGTGGCCATGGCCTTGAGTACACGGGGGTGGACGCAACTCGGACCGGGACCGAGGAGAATGCGGGCAGGGGGAGCGAGTTCATCGACAGTCGCCATTCGTTTCCTTTCTTTCCAGTGACGGCAGGAGTGGCAGCACGTTACCATGAGCAGGCAGGAGGGAAAAGGCCGGAAGACACCGTGAAGCTTTTTTGCTACAAGAGCAGTACGGATTGTTCGCCAGAGGCAGACGAGTGACTGAGATTGCGTTGATGGTTCGCCGCATGGAAGAGCGTGATGTGGCGCGCGCGGGAGAGGTCATCGTTGCTGCATTCAACGATGTCTTCGTGCGCCATGGATTTCCGCCGCCCTTTCCTTCACCGGAGGTCGGCGTTGGTCTAGCCCGCGGCTACCTGCAGTTGGAGCCGCAAGGGTGTTTCGTGGCGGTGGAAGGCGGACGGGTGGTCGGGTGTGGGTTTCTCCACCTGCGTGGGGAGACGGCCGGGATCGGACCGATCGCGGTCGATCCGGGCTGTCAGGCGCAGGGGATCGGACGAGAAATCATGATGGCTATCATCCGTGCTGGGCGCCAGTGTCCTTCTCTGCGCCTCGTCCAGGATGCGTTCAACGTTGCCTCGTTCTCCTTGTACAGTAA
>JANWXO010000188.1 GCA_025057295.1 Candidatus Binatia bacterium
CGTTTCCCGCGTATCAGCGACAACCCGACTTTGATCGAGTGTGGAACGGGTTCCTGCTCCTACTGCAGGAGTCGCTCCAGCAGGCAGGCACGTGGTCGGATGCTCTCGACAGATTTGAGGGTCGGGGCCAGGTCCCGCTCATGACGATCCACAAGAGCAAAGGCCTCGAATTCCACACGATCGTGTTCTACGGATTAGATAATAACACTTGGTGGAGTCTGAAGCCTGATCGCAAGGAAGAGCTGAATTCCTTCTTCGTAGCCTTCACGCGCGCGAAGCAGCGGGCCTTCTTCACGCTCTGCACCAACCGCGGCAAGCCTATCGATTGGCTGGAGAACATTCTCTTGCCCGCTGGCGTCCGGCGAGCGCCTTTGAAGACGGGTGGCATGAACGCTATCACAGCGAAGAAGACATAGTATAATTTCGGTATTAATGATGCTGAGCGGGCCGGACATAACTTCAGCGCGGTTTGCTACGTTCTATAAGCATGGAACACGGATGGTGAAGATCTCGCTAAGAGGGGCAAGCCTGGATTGGCCCGGAGTTAGGAAGCGTACGATCGAACCGCCTGTTGACTCAAGCGCGTGTATCTGCGCTCTATGGAATTCGGTGATGGGGAGAGTTCAGGAGACAATGAGCAAAGACGACCGGCACTACCTTGGTCATCGCCAACGACTGCGCGAACGCTTCATGAAGTCTGGCATCGAGGGCTTTGCTGACTATGAGGTCGTGGAATTGCTCCTCACGCTTGCGATCCCCCGCTCCGACGTGAAGCAGCCGGCGAAGGCTCTGATAGCCAGGTTCGGCAATCTGCGCGGCATCCTTGATGCACCGATTGAGGAACTGGCCGCAGTCAAGGGCCTCGGTTCAGTCGCGCCAGTCGCACTCAAAATCATCAAGGCGGCGGCGACTCTCTACCTTCAGCAGAGTTGCGAGGCGCAAGAATCGCTCGCCGATCCCTCCCGTCTCGCCGATTTCTGGCGCATGCGGATCGGCACCCTCCCCAATGAGGTCTTCCAGGTGGCGCATCTTGACTCCGGCTACCGCCTGCTGCGCGACGGCGTCGAGACCCTGGAGGAGGGGACTATTGACCGCGCAGCGGTCTACCCGCGCCGTGTTGTCGAATCGGCGCTGCGTCGCGGCGCCGCAGCGCTGGTGCTCGCCCACAACCACCCCAACGGCCATGCGATGCCGAGCGAACAGGATAAAGTGCTCACCCGCGCTATCGTGCTCGCGGCGGAAACGGTCGGCGTCCGGATCGTCGACCACCTGATCGTGACGGCGAGCGATGCGTTCAGTTTTCGCAGAGCTGGACTCCTATGACGATCGCTCCATCTATCCTTGAGCACTACCCTGACCTTAGTGACGCCCAGCGCGCGGTCGTCGGGCATCTGGAGGGTCCCCTGCTGGTGATTGCCGGTCCGGGTTCGGGCAAGACCTACAGTATCGTGTTGCACGCGCTCAACCTGCTGCTCCTTGGCAAGGCTGCTCCCAGGGAAATCGTGCTCTGCACCTTCACGGAAAAAGCCGCTTTCGAGATGCGTGACCGCCTCGCCGCTGCGGCGCGCAGGGTCGGGTACGCCAGCGACCTGTCGGAACTCACGGTCTCGACTATCCACAGTCTGTGCAATCGCATCCTTACGCAGCACCGCCATCGCACCCATCTTGGCCATAACTACGACACGCTGGACGAGTTGACGCAACTGCTGTTCATCTTTGAGCACTTCGATGACATCATCGGTCCCGCCGAGAACGACCTCTACCTTGGCCGCTGGCGGACGCGCTGGACGGCAATCGAAGGTGTGCGCGCCTACTTTGACAAGATCACCGAGGAACTGGTTAACCCCGATCAGCTCGTTGCTGCCGCCAATCCCTTCCTTGCCCGTCTGGGCAGGGCGTACCTGGCTTATGAGCAGGCGCTCGCCGAATCCAACCGCATTGACTTCGCCCATCTGCAACGGGCAGTGCTTGAGTTGCTGGACGATCCCGAGACCGCCGCAGCGGTGACGCGCTCCATCAGGTACGTGCTCGTGGATGAGTACCAAGACACGAACTATGTGCAGGAACGACTGCTGCTGAAGCTGACCGAGGCAACGCGCAACCTCTGCGTCGTCGGCGATGAGGACCAGAGCCTCTACCGCTTCCGCGGCGCGACCGTGCGCAACATCCTCGAGTTCCCGCAGCGCATGCCTGGCTGCACAGTCGTCAAACTCACCACCAACTATCGCTCGCACTGCGCAATCGTCGAGCGGTACGACCGCTGGATGGCTTCGGCAGACTGGTCGAACCCAGATGGCGTTTCCTTCCGTTTCGACAAAACTATTGTCGCCAATGGCGCAGCGACGCATCCCGAATACCCGGCCGTCTTTGCCATCTGGGGCAGAGACAGGCAGGATGAGGCCGCCCGCTTCGCGGATCTGGTCGAATACTTGAAGCAGAACGCGATCATCGAAGATTACAGCCAGGTTGCCCTGCTCCTCCACAGCGTTCGGCAGGAGCATAGCGGCCACTACCTTGCCGCGCTCGCAGCGCGCGGCATCCCGGCTTTCTGCCCGCGTGCCCGCGCCTACTTCGAGAACGAGGCTGTCCGCTTTATGATCGCCTGCTTCGCCGTGATCTTCGGCTGGTACGGCGATGGACGGGGGCAGGCGGCTGGCGCCGTGGCGGAACTGGCAGCCTATGTGGATGGTGCCATCGTGGAACTGGGGCGTCGCTTCGCTGCGCCCCATCCGCTCGCTACGGCACTCCGCACGTGGACTGGCGAGATCGCAGGTCTCCGTGAGGGTAAGACGCTGGATGCGCGCCCTGCGGACTACTTCTACCGTCTGCTGGCGCTCGAACCTTTCAGGAGCGCGGTCAAAGAGGAAAACACCGCCCGCAACCTCGCCATCTTCTCCCAGCTCCTCAACGCCTTCCAGACCTATTACCACTACACCGTCGTCACCCATCGCAACCGCGAGTCGCTGCGCCTGCACCTGTTCAATAGCTTCCTGCGCCTGCTCTACGATGGCGGCATCAATGAGTACGAGGACCCGGACCAGCCCTTCCCGAAGGGGCACGTGCAGGTCATGACCATCCACCAGTCGAAGGGGCTCGAATTTCCGGTCGTCGTGGTTGGCTCGCTCGCAACACAACTTTCAAGCCCCAAGCAGGTGGACCGCGACCTCGCGCCGTTCTACCACCGTCCCCCGTTCGAGCCTGAAAACCGCATCACCCTCTTCGACCGCATGCGTCTGCACTACGTGGCTTTCTCGCGGCCGCAGAACATTCTGGTGCTTACCGCTTCAGAGACTCCCAGAGATCATTTTGCGCCGATCTGGCAAGGGTTGCCGCAGTGGCCTTACGTGCAGAAAGAGTTGCTCGCCGTCCAGCGCTTCCGGCTACGCGAGCGCATGCCGGTCAAGAAGACCTACAGTTTCACCGGCGACCTCAAGATCTACGAGACATGCCCGCGCCAGTATCAGTTCTTCCGCGAGTACGACTTCACGCCCTCGCGGTCGGCGGTGATCTTCTTTGGCCTGCTGGTGCACCAGACCATCGAGGAGATTCACCGCATCGCCCTCGACGGGAGGCTCGACACGCTCGACGAGCCGCGCATCCGCGAGCTTTTCGACCGCACCTTCCGTTTCCTCTGCCTGGCTGACGTGCGCCCGATTGGCGCGGCTGCGCGCGAGGCCGCCTTCCAGCAGGTGATGAACTACTTCCGCCAGAACCAGGACGAGATGCGGCGCGTGATCCAGACCGAGGTGGACGTCTCGCTGGAGAAGGACGGCTACATCCTGACGGGCAAAGTGGACCTGCTGCTTGGCGGCGACGGTAAACTCGCGCTGCTCGACTTCAAGACCTCGTCCCGCCCCCGCCACAGCCCGGAGCTGATCGCCGCCTACGAGCGCCAGCTCTGCACCTATGCCTACATCCTGGAGCAGCGGCACGGCAGGCGCGTGGAGCGCCTGATGTTGTACTGGACGGCGGAGCCGCGCAAGGAAGACGCGCTGATGGTCCTGCCCTACGACCCGGCGCGGGTCGAGGAGGCGGGCCGCCACTTCGACGAAACCGTGCGCCGCATCCAGGCGCGAGAGTTTGCCGTGACCAGGCCGCCCGAAGCGGCGATTTGCCTGGAATGCGACCTGCGCATGCTCTGCCGCAGCGAAAAGATTATCACCATCACTGACTGAGGAGTTCGACCCATGGCGAAGATCGAGATCACGAAAACTGAGCTGGTCTGGCCCGGCAAGTACAATGAGGACGGCACGCTCAAGGAAGTCCCGCGCGTCAGCCTGCCCTTCCAGGTCATCGAGACTGTCAACGAGAGCCGCGCCACTCGCGAGGCGACCAGGCGCGGCGTGCAGCAGACGCTGTTCGATGTCTGGGAAGGCAAAGAGGGTGAGACCTTCGAGGAAGGCTGGAAGAACAAGCTGATTTGGGGCGATAATCTGCTGGTGATGGGGTCGCTGCTCGAGAAGTTCGCGGGCAAGATTGACCTGATCTACATTGACCCGCCGTTTGCGACCGGGGCGGATTTTTCGTTTACCGCGCCGATTGGAGAGAGTGGTGATGAGGTGTTCAAAGAGCAGTCGGTGATTGAGGAGAAGGCGTATCGGGATACGTGGGGGAGAGGGTTAGAGTCATATTTACAGATGCTCTTTGAACGTGGACTTCTTATTCGTTCTCTCCTTTCTCCACAAGGAAAGCTCATTATTCACATGGGAGACCATGTGTCTTCATACGTGAGAAATGTGTTTGATGAGATATTTTCGGGGTTATATCGCAACACAATAATTGTTAGACGTGGTACAAAGAATGTGCAAGCGCAGTTTGAGCATGTTGATGCCTTGGCAATAGGCTGTGATCATCTTCTTCTATATGTGGCATCAGAAGAGGTTAAACTACCTAGACTTCAACATGAACTTGCGGAACATGAACCCGGTAAGTGGGATACGTTTTGGAGGGGCACTCAACGTCCTACTATGCGTTATAATCTCTTTGGGATTGAGCCGCAAGATGGACAGTGGCGATGGGAAGAAAAGAGAGCACGTCGAGCAGTGAGAAACTATGAAGAATACTTAGCATTTTCCAATATTAACAATATTTCTCTTGACGATTATTATCTCGAAAAGCTAATAAACGAGGGTTTAGATCTTGATTTTGTAAGACTTGGTCCAAACAAAACCGTTCAGTATTATGTCCCTCCACGTGGATACAAACTAATAAGTAATGTATGGATGGATTTAATGACAAGAGGAACGGAAACCACTTATGCAACAGAGAAGCATGAGCAATTACTTGAACGAATTGTCAATTGGCTCAGTGTTGAAGGCTCCCTCATCGCCGACTTCTTCTGCGGCTCGGGCACGACGCTGGCGGTGGCCGAGAAGCTGGGGCGGCGCTGGATCGGCTGCGACCTCGGGCGCTGGGCCATCCACGTCACCCGCAAGCGGCTGCTCTCCATCCCCGACTGCAAGCCGTTCGAGATCCTTAACCTTGGCAAGTACGAGCGGCAGTACTGGCAGGGGGTGACCTTCGGGAACGTGAAGGATAAGGCGGGAATGGAGCAGCGCCTGTACGAGTACCTCGCCTTCATCCTCAAGCTCTACGGTGCGCAGCCGGTGGCGGGCATGGCCCACCTGCACGGCAAGAAGGGCAAGGCCATGGTCCACATCGGCGCGGTGGATGCGCCGGTGACCATCGCCGAGATCGAAGCAGCGGTGGACGAGTGCGTCCGGCTGAAGCAGAACGAACTGCACGTCCTCGGCTGGGAGTGGGAGATGGGTATCGCCGCCGCCGAAGGCAAGGGCGGCCTGATGCACGAGGCCGCCCGAAAGAGGGGCGTGAAGCTGCTGCTCTTGCAGATCCCGCGCGAGGTGATGGAACAGCAGGCCGCTGAAAAGGGCGACGTGCGCTTCTTCGAACTGGCGTACTTTGAGGCGAAGATCACGCAGCCGAAGCCGCTGACGGTGCAGGTGGAACTGGCTGACTTCGCCTCGCCCAACATGGACGAGACCATCCCTGACGACGTGCGGGCCAAGATCACAAAATGGTCCGACTATATTGATTACTGGGCGATTGACTGGGACTTCCAGCACGACACCTTTATGCAAGGCTGGGTCGCCTACCGGACGCGCAAAGAGCGCCGGCTGCCGCTCGTCTCCGACCCGCATACCTACCCCAGACCGGGCACATACCGCATCCTCGTCAAAGTGATCGACATCTTTGGCAACGACACCTCGCAGGCGTTCGATGTGGAGGTGAGGTAGCCATGGCAAAATCCGTGATTGCCTACGACAGGGACCTGCCGGAGATCCCGGGCCGCTGCCCGTGGGAGAAGCCGGCGCAGCATCTGGTCAAGGACGAGACAACGCCTACCGGCTGGCGCGTGGCCGATGGTCGCCGGCCAAGCCAACTGTTGCTGGTGCCAAAGATCCGCGCGCAGGTGGACGCCTGGCGCGACGGCGGCTACCAAGGCGCGTCGAACGTCACGCGGCGGCTGTTCGCGTACTGGTTTGAGGAAGAGCACGAGGTGCCCGGTTTCAGTGTGCCCTTCCGCTACCACTTTTGCCAGCGCGAGGCAATCGAGACGCTGGCGTGGCTGGTGGAGATTGCCAAGCAACGTGACGCGCAGACATTGATCCGTGAATACG
>JANWXO010000189.1 GCA_025057295.1 Candidatus Binatia bacterium
GAGCGAAATTCGTGGAATGCTTGCAGCTTGCCGGCCACATCGTCCTCCTATCCCGGGCCGAGCGACTCACCACAGCGGCGATGTGCAGGTCGCTCTTTCCCGGTGTGGCAGTATGCGGTTGAACACAGAAACAGGATTCGCGTCGCACCGTCCCTCTCTCACCGCGCATACAGTGGGCGCCCGTGGCTGGACGGTTCCTCCTCATGCCATTTCAAAGCGCGTGAGCAACCCCAACCTCTTCGCTTGCGTGAGCGCGTAGTGAAAGAACAGCAGGGCAGCCACCAAGAGGAGCAGGGTGAGTCCTAACGCAGCGCCCAGTGGTCCGACTGCAACCTCTCCCGTCGCGATAGCGTGCCGTAAGCCCTCAAATACGTGGGTGGTGGGCAATGCCACGGCGATCATCTGCACCCACCTCGGCATACTGTCGAGCGGGTAAAAGACACAACTGAACGGCTGGACGATAAATCCCACGGACCAGGCGAGGACCTGAATGCGCAAACCGTAGCGAAAGATCAAGGCTGCGATCACGATACCAATCACCCAGCCAAAGAGCAGCAAGACAGCGGTAAAGGCGGCCAGGGCCAGGGCCCCGATCTGCAAGATGTTAAACGCATAGAGGCACCAGCCGAGCAAGCTGAGGAAAGCAAAACTGAGCAGACAACGAAGGAGGCCGATCAGACCGATGGCGGCGAAGAGCTCCAGCGCGGTCACCGGCGCAGCGAACAAGTTATAGATGTTGCGGCTCCAAAAGTCTTCCAAGATAAATGTTCCCACGTCGGTCTGCGCCCGCCAAAACACGCTCCACAACACCACTCCGCCGAGGAAGAACTCTACCACGCCGGACACGGAGGAAGTGGTTGCCACAAAAGTACTGGTGAACCCCCACAACAGGAGCGAGATCACCGGCCAGTAGACGATGTCGAAGACGCGGTCAAGGCTGCGGTAACAGATACAGACGAACTTGTACGTCAAGCCCCAGACGGCTGGAGCGGCACAAAGAAAATCTTGGCGCAGCCTCTTCAGAGCTCCCCCCTCGCGACTTTGATAAACACCTCTTCCAGCGTAGGCCGCAAGATTTGCACGTCGGTGATATACACCCCAGCCTGCGTCATATGCCGAAGCAGGGCGTCGAGCTGCTCGTGCGGGCGGTCGAGGACGAAGCGCAGCGTTCGGCCATCGCTGATCTCTCCACAGCACCCATTCCACTGCCGCGCCGCCTTCAGGTCGGCCCCTGGTCGCACCCGAATTTCGACGACGTGTTGCGGGATGAGGTGTTTGATCCGCTCAGCCGTATCGACCCGCAGGATTTCCCCCTTATTGAGGAACGCAATCCGCCCGCACAACTCTTCCACCTCATACATATTATGGGACGTAAAGAGGATCGTCGTCTGTTTTTCACGCTGAAACTCCTTCAGGGCCCGGCGGGTTTTCTCCGCGATATCCGGGTCAAGCCCCAGGGTACACTCGTCGAGCAGCAACAATTCCGGGTCATTGATCAGGCCCTTACAGAGAGTGACCCGCGTATGCTGACCGGAACTCAGATACTGCAACTTGCGGTTGGCGAGCTCGGTAATTTCAAACCGTTCCAACAACTCGTCGATTTTCGCGTCGAGCTTGCTCACGCCGTAAATATGGCCGTAGACCTTGAGGTTCTCCCGCACCGTGAGGACCCCGTTCAAACTCGTAAAGGCCGCAGCCACATTCATGCGACGCCGGATCGCCACCTGGTCAGTGGCAAAGTCTCGCCCAAAAATACGGATCGTTCCGCTATCGGGCAGAATCAAGCCAAGCAGGATATTGATGGTGGTGGACTTCCCCGCTCCATTGGGACCGAGGAGACCGAAAAACTCCCCCCGCTCCACGCTGAGCGAAATCCCCTTCAGCGCTTCGATCGCACCGTAGCGCTTACGCAAATTATGGATTTCGAGGAGGGGCATGGACCTCGGTCCAACGGCGCACCGCACCGTCTCCCCCGACCGGCTGCGAGCGATACGCAGCGACGGGCCCGGAGTTGGTTAAATCACCCCTTTCTCTTTCAGCTCGACTACCTCTTCCCGCGAGAGACCGACCAGACGGGTATAGACTGTCTCGTTATCGTACCCTACCGGTACCGAGCCTCTCCAGATCTTGCCCGGGGTCAGGGAAAAGAGCGGAGCCACGCCGGTTCCTTTCACCTTTCCGACCTGCTCGTCTTCCCATTCGATATGCACCCCGCGCGCCTGGTAATGCGGATCTTCGGCCATATCCTTGCTATTCATAATCGGACAGCAGGCCACCTGAGCTGCATTCATAGCCTCGACGACTTCTTTGACCGTGCGCTCGGCGATCCAACCACGCAGGATAGCGTCAAACTCGATACCCGCAATGGAATTGATGTCGGTATGGGCCGTTTTCCACTTCTCGTCTTCAGGGTCGAGCCCCAGCACGCGACAGACGCGCGAAAACACCGGCAGTCCGACCGCGCCCACGACGACCCACCCATCCTTGGCCTGGAATGCGTCATACGGTTGAAACGCGGTCGCTTTATTGCCCGACCGAGTCCGGATAAAGCCTAAAGAAAAATACTCCACCATCGTACCGGAAAGCAGGTGATGAATCGCCTCGAACTGAGAAATATCGATCGCCTGTCCCCGCCCGGTTCGCTGGGCATAGATGTATCCGGCCAATGACGACCACAGACAGAAGAGGGCCGTAATATAGTCAGCGGTCCAGGGATTCGCTCGCACCGGAGGATCGGGATCGGGGAAGCCGGTCTGGTACATCAGCCCGCCGAACGCCTGCCCGATCATATCGTAGGAGGCACGACCGAGATAATCCGGATGGCCAGTTTGCCCATATCCAGACACGTGTGCGATGACGATTTTGGGGTTGCGCTGCAACACCACAGCATCGGTCAGACCCCATTTGGGGTACGTCCCTGGCTTGGAACTCTCCATCCAGATATCGCAGACCTCGATCAACTTGAGAAACAGCTCGCGCCCCTCGGGGCGACTGAAATCCAGGGTAATACAGAACTCGTTGCGCCGCTCTTGAATCCAGGTGGTGGCGACCTTGCCTTTCCCATCTTTCGTCGGCAGCTGGATGCCGAGGTGGCGCCAAGCCGCGTCCCCTTCGCCAGGCCGCTCGACTTGAATCACCTCGGCCCCCATTTCTGCAGCCAGCGCTGCGGCAAACGGCTGGGCAATGAGGCTGCCGGTCGAGAGGATCCGCACCCCCTGTAACGGGCCAAACTGCTCAGGCATTAATGCCGGTGGACGAGACGCCATAAGGTCCCCCTTGTGTCATCGAGAGTGCTTATCCGTAACGGAAATCGGCTGACAAGGCAACGACAGGCCGTGGGCCGTGTCCCTCGGTGGCGTGGCTAAAGAAAAGCCACCGAACAACCGATCTCCCCCACAAACTTCGCAGCACGAGGGAGAAGGGTCCTACCCTGTCGTTGCTGCGACCCAGCCGAGCAGGCCACCCCCTCAGGAGCCTGCGCGACAGGAACCGGGTTTGTCCGACGGAGCAGCAATTGATGAGCACCTATTTGCGCGTCCTGATCATCTCCGATTCACCAGCCGAGGTGGCTGTCCTGCTGCAGATCCTCCGCGACGGCAGCTACGATCCACTCTGGGAGCGGGTCGCAACCGCACCGGCTCTGGATGCGGCACTGACCAAACAAGCCTGGGACGTTGTCCTGTATGGAGAGACTTCCCCTGATTTTACTCCCCTGGCTGCCCTCAAGCTCCTGCAAGATCGCAGCATCGATGTGCCGTTTCTGATCATTGCGGAGAAGAGCAGCGAAGCGAGCGCTCTGGAAGCCATGAGAGCCGGGGCTCATGACTACGTGCGCAAGGACAACCTCGAACGGCTCCTTCCTGCCCTCGAACGAGAACTGCGCGAGGCACGGCAGCGTCGTGCGTATACCCAGCTCAATCACCGCCTGCCCGTCTATCCTCTGACCACACACCCCCACGCGACATCTCCGTTGCAGCTCATCTTCATTCTGACTCGCGACGGGAGGTTGCGCTACGTCAGCTCCGCCAGCACCCGCCTCCTCGGCTACACCCCCAAGGAACTCGCTGAAACCCATCTTCAGACCCACTTGCACCCAGACGACCACCAGGCGACCTGGGATACCCTCTCCTCTTTGTTGCACCGTCCTGGTACCTCGGCCACAGTGCGGTTCCGCTTCCGCCACAAACATGGTTTCTGGCATCTGCTCGAAGCGACGAGTACCAGTTTTCACGATGATACCACAGGAGCGATCAGTCTGGTTTTGACCTCGCGCGATCTCGGCAACTCAGAAAACACCTTCCCCCTCCTGACCAATCGTCTGCTGCACGACGTGCTGACCAACATTCCCTCCCACGCCCTCTTCCTCGACCAACTCCAATCCCTGCTGCGCGCGGCACGCCACAAAAACAAAACGTTGGCACTGCTGCTTGTCCGAATCGCCCATTTCCGCGCCGTCACGAAAACGCTCGGCCATCAGTGGGGAGAAATCCTCCTCCAACAGGTCATCGACCGCTTCCGCAGTGCCCTGCGCAAGTCGGATACCCTGATGCGGGTAGACGGTGACGCCTTGGTCATCCTTCTCCCTCCTGGCAGCACTGCCGCCACAGCCCAATTGGTCGCCCGCCGAATCTTGCAGGTGGCAGAACGCCCATTCTTGGTGGAAGGGCAGACGCTCATCGTGCGAACGACTATCGGCATTGCCCTCTATCCGGAACACGGCACCGACGCACAGACGTTGCTGCGCCGTGCAGATATCGCGACCGAAATCGCTGCTTCTGAGTGGAGCGGCTACGCACTCTACGCGGCTGAGCACGACCCATACAGCTGCGAGCGCCTCTTGTTAGTGAGCGAGCTGTACGACGCATTCAAGCGCGACCAGCTCGTGTTGCACTATCAACCCAAGGTCCACCTGGCAACCGGTCGTGTCAACCACGTCGAGGCGCTCGTACGGTGGCAACACCCGCGCCATGGCTTGCTCTCGCCGGAGCATTTCCTCCCCCTTGCCGAGCAGACCGGTCTGCTCAAATCCCTCAGCCTGTGGGTGCTCAATACGGCCCTGCACCAGTGCCGTGCCTGGCAGCAGCAAGGCCTTCCCCTCTGCGTGGCCATCAACTGCTCCATGCAGCACGATCTGCAAGATCCTCAGTTCCCGGACATTGTTGCGCGCCTGTTACAGACCTGTGAAGTCCCGGCGACCTGCCTGGAGGTGGAGATCACCGAGAGCACGTTCGCCGAGAATCCAGAGCGCGCCGTGATCACCCTGAATCGTTTTCGCGACATGGGAGTGAAAATTGCCATCGATGATTTCGGTATTGGCTACTCGTCGCTGGGATACCTCAAGCACCTCCCGGTCGACGAAATCAAAATCGACAAGTCCCTGGTCTTGGGAATGACAAAAGACGAAAGCAATGCCGCCATCGTCCGTTCGGCCATCGACCTTGGGCACGACCTGGGTCTACACGTTGCAGCCGAAGGGGTGGAAGACCAGGCAACGTGGGAGCTGCTCGCTGCGTTCGGGTGTGATTTCGCCCAAGGGTTTTATGTGAGTCGACCTCTCTCCGCCGCAGCCCTCGCCCGCTGGCTCAAAGAATCGGCGAGCAGCAAAGCAGACCTCTCTGTCCCACTCTCGGCGTCCCAAAAAGCAAAGGGCCATGTGCAGCCGGTCGAGAAAACGTAAGTGTGCTCCCCTGCCCCACCCCTTCTCTGCCGCGGAGCTCACTCCCAGTTCCCCCTTGACACCACCATCTCGATTCGCGAGGATATGCCCATTTCTTCTGCAGATGTACTGCCCATGAAAGAGGAGTCCTCTGTCTCCTTTCCCCCCCAATCTCCCACCGACGCCTCCTCGCCGAAGGAACCTCTCGGTGTCCTGATCGTAGAAGACGATCAAGAGATCCGCGACATGGTCTCGCTGATGGTGAGGAAGATGGGGCACCAGGTGTATACGGCGGCAACGGGGAAAGAAGCCCTCGCGCGTCTGCACGAACATCGGCCGGACATTGTCCTGCTCGACATCATGATGCCCGAGATGGACGGTTACGAGTTTCTGCGTCAGTACCGGCGGAGGATACGTTCCGCGATCTCCACATCATCATCACCTCTGCAAGAGGCGCGCTCGAAGACAAAGTGAGAGGGCTGGAACTCGGGGCGGCGGATTTCCTGACCAAACCTTTCAGCTTGACGGAACTGAGGGCTCGGCTCGGCGTCGCTGAGCGCCTGGTCCGGTACCAAAAAGACTTAAAACAACAACAGCTCCTCTTGGAACAGATGGCGCGGGAAGACAAACTCACCGGACTGGCCAACCGCCGCTATTTTGAAGAACGGGCCCACGCAGAATACACCCGCGCGATCCGTTACTCCCACCCCTTAGGGCTGCTGTTGGGCGACATCGATTACTTCAAGCAGGTCAACGATCGCTACGGCCACCCCTACGGAGATCTCGTCCTGCGTGAGGTAGCCCAAACGCTCGCTCGTCGCTGTCGGAGTAGCGACCTGGTCGCCCGCTACGGAGGAG
>JANWXO010000018.1:0-2437 GCA_025057295.1 Candidatus Binatia bacterium
AAACCCACCGGATCGAGATCCAAGAGCTGGAAGAAGACCACCTGTACCGGATCGTGATCGACGGGGTCGAACGCATCGTAGACGGACGGGAAGTCGGGCGCCACCTCTACTCCCTGATGATCGATCATCGGTCCTTCACTGTTGATGTGGCGCCAAAAGGTGACGACTACATAGTCGCCTGCGAGGGCAAGAGCTTTCGCGTGCGCCTGCTCGACGAACGCCGCGCGCTGCGCCCAGGCGAAGGCCACGCCGACGGCCGCGAAGGGGCAAAGGAAATCCGCGCGTTTATGCCGGGCAAAGTGGTAGATGTTCTGGTGAAGGTTGGAGACGAGGTGAGCAAAGACCAGGGTATTCTCATTATCGAAGCGATGAAGATGGAAAACGAAGTGCGGGCCCCTGCGCCCGGGACAATCAAAGACATCCGTGTCTCGCCAGGGCAAGCGGTAGAAACCGGAGAACTCCTCGTCGTTCTCGAGTAAGGGGATGGAAGAATTTTCTCCTACCGAGTGCCAGCAGCTCGCGCCCTTCTTCACCAACCTGACCGAACCGATCTTTGGCTTGAAACTCCCGCAAGAGGTCGCCGGGGCCTTGTTCTCGCGCTACAGTCGCTCGAGCAAAAGCCTGCGCCGCATTTTTCTCGACGAGTTCCTCGGCAACCTGCCCCTGCCCGAGCGTTCCGGCACAGACCAGAGTACCGCGCTCGCGAAAGCCCGTGCATTCTATGACCGCGTGCTGATCGGCTACGGCGACGATTCGGTCGCGCAACTCGGCGGCGCCCACATCGCCTGCGAAAATATTTCCAATGTAGTGGCCAAGCTGGTGGAGGACGCACGTATCGGCATCGCACCGCTCGAGAAGTCTACCCGCTACGTGCGGTTTGACGTCAAGCAGGCCGACGGCGATTACCCCTTCTATAAGGAACCCCGCATTCTCGCCTCTCCTCACGGTGAGGCTTATCTGGCCGGGATGCGGTTGCTATTCGACACCTATGCAGCCCAGATGGAGCCCATGCTCGCCTTCGTGCGCCAGCACCTGCCTATCGAAGCGGTCGAGTGGAAGCACCCGCAGACCGGCGAACCGTTCACCTATCGCGAGGCGGTGAAAGACGAGCGGCTGAAGCGGTGGACAGAGACAGCGTACCGGTCCACCGTGCGCGCTCAGGCGTGCGACATCCTGCGTGCCTACCTGCCTGCAGCGACGCTCACCAACGTCGGTCTCTTCGGTGTCGGCCAGGCCTTCGAGCACCTCCTCACCAAGCTCTACTCACACGAGTTAACCGAAGCCCGTACGGTAGCCAGCGGTATGCACCGCGCCTTGAACGAGCTGATCCCCTCGTTCGTCAAACGGGCACAGCGCAACGACTACATGGTGGAGACCGCTGCCGCGACGCGCGTCCTGGCCACCCAACTGCTGCAATCGTTGTCTCCTGCTCCAAGCCACACGGTCGAGCTTGTCGACTATGACCCAGAAGCGGAAATAAAAATCGTCGCTGCCATTCTTTACCCCCACGCCAGCCATCCGCTCGCGCAGCTGCGCGCACTCGCTGCGCAGCTCACGCCAGAGCAACGGCGCACTATTCTCGACGAATATGTTACACGCCGCCGGCATCGGCGGGAGAAGCCGGGGCGTGCCCTAGAACACGTGTACTACACCTTCGATATTGTGGCCAATCTCGGTCTCTACCGCGATCTCCAACGCCACCGCCTGCTCACGCAAGAACGGCAGGATTTCACGGTCGCCCACGGCTACGACACGCCAACGGAGATCGAAGCCGCCGGCTTCAAAGCAGCGTTCGACCATTGCATGGCCCAGGCGGCCCGGCTGTACGAACAGATCGCCCGCGACCTCCCGCGCGAGGCACAGTATGTGGTCCCGTTCGCCTATCGGGTGCGGTGGTACATGAAACTCAACCTGCGAGAAGCGGTCCACATCGGCGAACTCCGTACCATGCCACAAGGACACCCCGATTATCGTCGCGTCGTCCAAGAGATGTGGCGCCAGATCGAGGCCGTCCATCCAGCGCTGGCACACTGTGCCCGCTTTCTCGATTGGCAGACGTACCGTCTCGGCCGATTACAGTCAGAAATCCGCAGCGAATACAAAAAAGCCACCCTGGACGATCGGCAGAAGGACTGATGCAAAAGCCCGTGCTTCTCTCTCTCACCCCCCCTGGGTGAGCCAAACAGGCGGTGATCACTATGATCCTGACCCGCGATGTAATCCTGCGTGAGATCGCAGACAAACGCATCGTCATCGATCCGTTCTCGCCAGAGCAGGTCGGTCCGGCGTCCATCGATCTGCACCTCGGTGACGAGATCCGGGTCATGGAAGGCGGCCCGGACGTGATCGACGTGACCGAAGAGGCCGATTACCGCACAGTCACGCAAATCCGCACCCTCAACGGCCCGTACCTGCTCAAACCGGGGGAGACGATTCA
>JANWXO010000018.1:2447-22990 GCA_025057295.1 Candidatus Binatia bacterium
CTTCCTGGAGACATCTGCGGGTGGTTAGAAGGCCGGAGCCGCTTTGCCCGCCTGGGGTTGATCATCCATGTCACTTCCAGTTTTATCTCCCCGGGAGTCAACAACCGGCAGGTGCTAGAAATCGCCAATCTCGCCGGTCGGCCGCTGGCGATTCATGCCGGGACGCGGCTGTGCCAGCTGATTCTGCAACGGACCGAAGGGAGCGCAGTGTACCAGGGCCGCTTCGCCCGGCAGGACAGATTGTAGCACGGCCTGCGTCGCGCGAAGATGGCGACCGCCCCCCTTGCCCCTCGGGGTGCCGTTCCCGTGTTCGCAGAGGCCGGTCCGCCAACAACGACACCGCCGCTTGAGGACTGAGCAGCACGAATAGTCTTTTCCGTCAGGTCTTTCTTCTTGCGCCCCTCTACGTCGGCCAGAGCACCTGATGTTCTCGCGCGACAAAACTCCAGGCGTGCGACAGATCCAAAAATTTTTCCCCATCCGGCCACGATTCTTCGCGAAATTCCCGCGAGTCCAACAACCGCTGCATCGCCGCCTCATCGTCCGCCCAGAGCTGGGCGACCCCGTCCCACCGCGGTTCTGCATAGCGATACGCTGCGTCGACCGTATGGCACTGCACGTAGCGCCGCAGCCCGGGCAGCTTGCAGACAATGGGACCATGGACGTCGAGCCAATACCGACGAAAATCTGCCAGCGACATGCCGAACTTGCGCTTCAGCTGGAAGATCAACTTGACCTGCCGGGGAGTCTGTGGACCATCGAGGATGACCCGATCGTGCGTAACGAGCCATTCCACTCGGCTCATATCGATAAAATTGGGTTCATCCGCCAGGGCTCCTTGCAAATATTCCGGGCTCTCGCGTAACGCCGCCAATGCTGTTTCGTCGGCGAGCCACACCTCCGCTGCCCCGTCGTAAGGCGAATTGGAGCCAGGAAAAGGAATCCGATGACTTTGCACGTAGCGTTGCAGCTGCGAGATCTTGGCAGCGATCGGACCGTGCACCTCGCGCCAATAGCGATGGAACTCCTCGTCACTGAGCGAGGGTTTGCGCGTGATAAAATACAAGACATGGAGCATAGGGTTCTCCTTTGTGAGAGCGCGGCACTTTGTCCCGCGTTATATCCTCTCGCACCCTTACAGGCAACGCACCCAAGGGGCGCTTTCCCTCGACGCCCGTGGGGGTATAATTTACTCGCCCTGTTCCCCAGAGCGCGTGCGGAGCGCACACGCCCGGAGCGGCATAAAGGACACCATCGATGAAGATTCTCGTTGCAGAAACGGCTGGCTTTTGTTGGGGGGTGCGACGTGCACTGGACCAGGCCGTCGATCTGGCCAAGAAGACCGACGGTCCGGTCCTTACCTTCGGTCCCTTGATTCATAACGCGCAAGTGCTGGAAGAACTCACCGAGCAGAATATTCACGCGGTAGAACACCTGGCAGACATCCAGGGGGGCACCGTGTTGGTGCGCGCCCACGGCGTGCGACCGGAGGTGTTCGAGCACCTGCGCGCCCGCGGTGCCGACGTGTACGATGCCACGTGCCCCCTCGTGCGCAAGGTACAGAAAATTATCAGCAAATACGGCAACGACGGCTACGACGTAGTTATCGTCGGCGACGACCACCACGCTGAAGTCGTCGGTCTGCGCGGCTACACGCCTACCCGTTGCTTCGTCGTGGCTGACGAGAAGGAGGCAGAAAACCTGCCCTCTTTCGATCGTGTGTGTGTGGTGGCACAAACGACCCAGAACGACGACACCTTTGCACGCACGGTCGAGGTCATTAAGCAGAAGGCACGCGTCATCCGAGCAACGAATACGATCTGCGAGCCGACCCGCGACCACCAACAAGAAACCATTGAGCTGGCACGGCGTGTCGACCTGATGGTGGTCGTCGGCGGTCGCCACAGCGCCAACACCTGTCGCCTGGCCGCACTCGCGGCCCAGCATGGTGCGCGCGTCCTGCATGTCGAAACCGACGCGGAGTTACGCGCGAGCGACTTCGAGGGGTGTGCGACAGTGGGGGTGACCGCCGGTGCGTCCACTCCCGAGTGGATGATTAACCGCGTCGTCGATACGATCGAGTCGTTTAACCGCGAGCCGGTCAGCCGCGTGCAGACCTGGCTCAAACACATGCTGAGCGTGCTGGTTGCCAGCAACGTCTACGTCGGCCTGGGGGCGGCCTCGTTAACTCTGGCCACGAGTCTACTCCTCCACCCTACCCTGACACGGGCTACCCTGTTTCCCCTCATGAGTGCGGCCGGTCTCTTCATCCTCGCCATGCACACCGTCAACCGCTACCAGGAACGCTCGCATTACAGTGGCTGGGGCACGTTCTCTCCCCGTGCGTTCCAGCGCTTTCAACAGCTCATGTTGGGCGTGGCCATTGCAGCGCTGGCGGTGGCTCTGTGGATTGCCGCTGCATTAGGGTATGGACAATTCCTCGGCCTCGCCTGCTTCGGTGTGCTGGGAGCTTTGTACGGCGTGAAACTCGTGCCACTGCGCTGGGCCCGGTACTGTCTGGGAATTCGCCGCATCAAAGATCTACCGGCTTCGCGCGACATCGCGACGGCTTTGGGATGGACGGTGGCCACCGGAGTCGTCCCCCTGGTGACCGTCGGCACGCCCACGGCGCCACACGCGATGGCAGTATTGAGCTTCATCTTTCTCCTGGTGTTTCTGCGCTCGGCTCTGATCGGCGTGCGCGACGTCCAGGGCGATAAAATCATGGGGATGGAGACGCTCTTCAAGGTCGTGGGCAAGCGGCGCACAAAAGAGGTTTTGGTGACAGCTGTGGCGCTCCTGACCGCGCTCCTGTTCGCGCTGGCTCTCTCAGGGGCGTCACTCGCCGCCTTTCTGCTCCTCGTGGTCCCCTACATCTGTGGGGTGAGTTGGCTCTACCACCAACGTCTGCTTCCGAAAGGGGCGGTGGGAGAAATTTTAGTCGACGGGCAATTCCTGCTCGTGGGAGCCTTGGCGTTTCTCTGGCACCTGGTGCGCTGACGAGGCGCACTCCTCAGCGGCGCTGCAGAGCGAGTGACGGCCGTGCAGGCTCAGGCTGCCCCTCGCTCTCCTCGCAGAAGCGCTGCTAATGGAGCTGATTGCTGACCACCGACGGCTGTCGAGTGGGGGGCAGTGGTCGCTCGCCGCGCAGCCGCGCACGCAACGCCTGCCATCCGCGCCGCGCCAGGCGCAACAGCTTGGGCATCAACCACGCGGCAAAGGCGGTAAAGCCGAGGACGAGGACAAGCATGACGAAGGGATGGTGAAAGACGAGCCACAGGCCCGCCAGAACGGCGATATCTTCACCGACACTGGCAAACCAGTTACTCACAGGTTCCGGACTCGTGTTCACCGCCAGCCGCACGGTGGCCTTGGTGCCGTGGGCGGCCAGCGCAACCGTTCCGCCAGCGAGGAGCGCAGCAAGCTCCAGCGCAGGCTCCACAGGTCCGACGGAGCGGGCCGCAAGCAACGCCCCAGCGGGGATGCGGATAAACGTATGGAGCGCATCCCAACCGTTATCGACGTAGGGCACCTTGTCGGCGACAAATTCGATCACGTACATCACGCAGGCGATGCCGATAACCAGGGGGTTGGTCAGCACCACCAAGTCTGGCGGGAGTTGGATCATGCCGGCACTGCCCGCCAGACCGAGGACGGCAATAGTGGCGTAGAGATTGAGGCCAGAAGTCCACGCCACTCCCATCGCCAGCCCTAACGTTTCAAGCGTCCCCATGATTCACCTCAGAGAGAAGAGGTCCCTTGCCCGCGGACGTTCAGCGGTACCACCATCGGTTGTACCACCATGGCGAGCCTGAGTAAAACGGCCGCCAGGGAAAGTAGCGGGAGTCGTCAGAGCGGGACCGATAAGAGAAAGGATAACCGCGCCACCGACAGTCATCGGAGCGGTCACGGTAGTAATCGCGCCGCGCCTCCCTGAGATTCCGATGGAACTCGCGATGGGCGTCGCGGCGGTCGCGGCGGAACTCTCGATGTGAACGCCTCAGGTCACGGTGGAATTCTCGGTGGGCACGTTTGAGGTCGTGACGGTACTCGTAGCGATCACGGTCATGTGCAGACACCCCAGGGGGGAGCATCAAGAGACCCGCCAACGGCAGGACGGCGCAGAGGGTTTTGGTGAGCGCAAGCCGCATATACCCAGCTCCTTTCTCTCGGGTTTTTCGTGTCGATACCAACACCGGATCGCCACAAAGGTCTCGCCCGTCGGTTCCTCAATTGACCACCGGGGAATTTCTCACTAGAGAGACAGGAACCGAAAAGGAGGACACTGTCTATGCAGCGCTCCCGCTGGTCTCACTCCCTCACCATCTGGACGATCTTGCTGGGTTTCGCGGTGGCTTCGGCTCGCCCCTGTGCAGCCGACGAGCGTCGTTTCGTCCACCCGAACCACGCCACGACCTATATCGACCCTGTCACCCGCAGCGAGATCACGGTGCTCATTGATCGACACCTGGGCGGCACTCCCGAGCTGACTGTGGCGCGCCTGATCATGCCTCCCGGGGTCGAGGTTCCGGACCATGTCCACCAGTCAACCGAGATCTTCTACATCCTTTCCGGGGAGCTGGAACAGACGAGCGAGGGAACGGTGAAAAAACTCACTGCTGGCATGGCCTGCGTGGTCCCGGCGCACACGACAACCCGCCATAAAGTCACCTCGCAGGAACCGGTGCACGCGCTCGTCATTTGGGCACCGGGAGGAGAAGAAAGACGTATCACCGCGGACTGGCACAAGAAGCCCCCCGCAGCGACAGACTGATCACCGAGCAGAGAGGGAAGAAAGATCGCACCTGGCATGCACGGCCCACAGGTGGGCGAACACCGCCTCTGCCGCGGCTTCACCGCTGCGGACACAGTCGGCCATTCCAACCCCGCGATACGCGTTCCCGGCCAGCGCCATACCTGGGTGGCGAGTGACCCGTTTTTCTATCTCGCTCACCAATTCGAGGTGGCCAACAAGATACTGCGGCATCGAACGGGGATAGCGCGCGATACGGACAAACAACGGCTCGCCACGCACGCCGAGGAGCTGGGCAAACTCGCGGCGCACGATGCCCTCCATGTCCTCGTCGTCGAGGGCGTAGAGATCCTCTTGCAGTGCCCCCCCGACGAATGCGCGCAGCAACACAAACCCCTCCGGAGCCCGGCCCGCGTATTTCACACTGGAAAAGGAGCCGGCGATAATTGCTCGCTGTTCGATGTGCGGCACCACGAACCCAAAGCCGTTGAGGGGGTGGTGCACTTGCTCCCGGCGATAGGCCAGGTTGACGGTCGCCGCCGAGCTGTAGGAGATGGTCGCTAGACGGTCGGCGAGCTGACCGTCTACACCCTGCACGATCTGCGCCGTGCGGAAGGCAGGGGTGGCGAGGATTACGCCGTCCGCTTGCCATACAGAGCCATCTTCACACTCCACCAGCCAGCCATCGCTCGCTCGCCGCACCCCGGTCACGGCACAGCCGTACCGGACCGTCACCGACAACAAGCGCGCAGCGAGGGTATCCACGAATTGCTGCATCCCTTCGCGCAAGGTGACGAACAAACTCCACCGTGCACCACTCGTCCCTTTCGTGTCCTGGGCGGCGCGGCTTGCCCGCCACAGCGCAGCGATGATGCTGCGATGTTCCCGTTCGAGCTGCAGAAACCGGGGCATGGTCGCAGCCAAACTCAGCCGCTCTGGATCAGCCGTATAGATCCCTCCCACCAGCGGCTGGGCGACGCGCTCCAACACCTCGCGGCCTAGACGGCGGCGCACAAAGGCAGCGAGGCTTTCGTCTGGCCGGGCCGGACCGCGCGGCAGCAGTAGCTCACAAGCCATACGCAGCTTCCCTGGCCACGAAAACAGGCGAGAACGAAGCAGAGGGGCCAGACGCGTCGGCGCCAGCAACATGAACCCTTGTGGCAGCGGTTCGAGTCTCCCCCGATGAACCACAAAGGTCACGCGGTGCTCATCACGCGTCCCGATCAACTCCGACTCCAACCCCAACCGCCGACACAAGGCCAACGCCCAGGGTTTCTCGGAGAGCAACGAGTCCGGACCCAATTCGAGGAGAAACCCATCGCGCTTTTCGGTGGCAATGACTCCCCCGAGACGGGGACCCGCCTCGAGCAGAGTGCAGCGGATCGGCATCTCGCGCTCGCGGCTCAGCTCGCCCAAGCGGTACGCGGCAGCGAGGCCGGCGATCCCACCGCCGACAATCACACAATGAGGATGCACAGGGACCATAGCAACTAGGCGGACGTCACGCGCCGGACCACATCAGCCAGCATGCGGATAAACACCGGATGGTCATTGACCGTTCTGGCACGGATCATGCGCAACCCATGTGCTGCTGCAACCTGTTGCGCTTCTGTATCCAGATCATACAACACTTCTATGTGGTCGCAGACAAAACCGATGGGCACGACCACAACCTGCTGCACCCCGGCTGTCGCCAGTTGCGGCAACACTTCTTTGATATCCGGTTCTAACCAAGGTGTCCGAGGATCGCCGCTGCGGCTCTGGTAGGCGATAGTCCAACGGGGATGTTTCAGTTTCTCGGCCACGAGCTGCGCACCTTCCCGGAGCTGTCGCACGTAGCGCGAGGTTCCCGGCATCGCCAGGGGCACACTATGAGCGGTAAAAATCAGGGGGACCTCGGCACGGCTGGCGCACGACAGGCGCGCAAAAGCCTGTTCGGCGAGATCCGCCACCGCAGCAATAAACAGCGGGTGATCATGCCAGCCAGGGGCATAGGTGACAGTCGGGGCATGTGCTCCGACCCGCACACGGGCTGCCGCCACATCGGCTTGATAGCGCTCCCAGCCTGCCTCGCTCTGCTGCGCGGAGAGAATTACCCCAATCGCATGTCGCACCCCGTCGGCAGCCATGCGCGTCAGCGTCTCATGCAGATAGGGGTGCCAATTCCGCATCCCGACGTACACCGGAAGTCGTGGCCCTTCCTGTTCCAGGGTCGCTTGTAGTGCACCAGCCTGGCGTCGAGTGATCGCTGTCAGGGGGGAGTACCCATGAAAGAGCTCATAATGGCTGATCACTTCCGCGAGGCGTTGGGGCGGGAGAGAACGACCGCGCAAGACATTTTGCAGAAAA
Source organism: Candidatus Binatia bacterium (assembly GCA_025057295.1). Classification (GTDB taxonomy): domain Bacteria; phylum Desulfobacterota; class Binatia; order Bin18; family Bin18; genus JANWXO01. The sequence continues at coordinate 9,550 of JANWXO010000018.1, forward strand.
GGTCGCACGTCGGCCATCTTCTCCGGCCCCCCAAAAGCGATCAGCAACACTGCATCGTAATCCATCTGCACAGTCCCGGCTGCGAAGAGTGCGAGCGCCTGCCTCCTAGGACCCCTCTTCTCTCGGTGCATCCCTCGCCGCAGCCTGGTGGGTTGCTCCCTGAGCGCTCATCTCATGCACCATCTCGACCAGCGCCACCACATTCTCTACCGGGGTGTGGGGCAGAATCCCGTGTCCCAGATTAAAGATATGGCCCGGTCGACCCGCCGCCGCAGCGAGTACACGCGCCACCTGACGACGCAACTCTGCGCGAGGAGCGAAGAGCACGGCGGGATCGAGGTTGCCTTGCACCGCCCGATCGAACCCAACACGTTGCCAGGCTGCGTCAAGGTCGATCCGCCAATCGACGCCGATCACGTCCCCCCCGGCTTCGGCCATGCATTCCAGCAATCCAGCGGTCTCGGTGCCGAAGTGAATCACCGGCGTGCCAGGCGCAATCGCGCGAAAAAGGGTTTTCATATGGGGCAAGAGAAAGGTGCGATAATCGGCTGGAGAGAGACAGCCCACCCAGGAGTCAAAGAGCTGCACGGCCTGCGCGCCAGCGGCAATCTGCCCATTGACATAGGGCACGATGACGCGCACGAGCCGGTCCATGAGGGCGTGCCAAGCGCCGGGATCGGTGTACATGAACCGTTTGGTGGCGAGATAGTGGCGTGAGCTGCCGCCCTCGATCAAATACGAAGCCAAGGTAAAGGGTGCACCGGAAAACCCAATAAGCGGAATGTGAGACGCCAGACTCGCCCGCGCGCGGCGCACGGCCTCGAAGACAAAGGGAACGGTCTCCGCTGGGTGATTCTCCTGCAACCGATCCACATCTGCGCCCGACCGCAGCGGACGACGAATCACCGGTCCGTCACTGGCCGAAAATTCCAATCCCACTCCCATGGGTTCGAGTAACAAAAGGATATCGGCGAAAATAATCGCGGCATCGACCCCCAACCGCTCAACCGCCTCGACCGTCACCTGAGCGGCAAGCTCCGGACTCTTACACAAAGTGAGGAACGGTACTCGCTCGCGCAGCGCACGGTACTCAGGCATGTATCGCCCTGCCTGCCGCATCAACCACACCGGCGTATACGGGGTAGGCTCACGACGACACGCTCGCAGGAAGACCGCGTCTTTCATGCCGGAGCATCCTATCACAGGAGCCGAGCGGCCGTTAGTAGTCCAGAGACGAAGCCCTACACATAGCCGAAGGCGAGAAAAAATGGCAGAATTCTCTTGTGACCGTACACACGGCTGCAGTGCTCCTTAGACCCAGCGTCCTGCCACTGGAACAGTCCCCCTACCGGCACCCCCTGGAGCAGCACCTGGCAGCAACGCGGGTATGGTTTCTGTGGTAGCCGTGGTGATTTTCGCTTTTATTTCGCCTATAATGCGGCGGAGGTGGTGAAGTGATGAAGCACGCAGTAGGAGGGGAACGCATTCTGGCGACCGATCTCGGGCACGAAGCAGAAGAACGGTACCTCAATTATGCCCTGAGCGTGATCACGGCACGGGCGCTCCCCGACGTGCGCGATGGGCTCAAGCCCGTCCAGCGGCGGCTTCTCTACGCCATGTTCCAGAACCTGCGGTTGAGTAGTGACGCCAAGCCGCGCAAATCCGCCGCCGTCGTAGGCGAAGTCCTGGGGAAATATCACCCCCATGGAGACCAAGCTGCCTACGAAGCCTTGGTACGCATGGCCCAGCCGTTCTCCCTGCGTTACCCTTTGGTGCACGGTGAGGGGAATTTCGGCTCCTTGGACGGCGACAGCGCGGCGGCGATGCGCTATACCGAAGCGAAATTGACGCCCCTGGCGGAAGAGCTCTTCCGCGACCTGCAGGGTCAGACGGTCCCGTACCGACCCAACTACGACGCAACGTTGGAAGAACCAGTGGTGCTCCCGACGGCCATCCCGCAACTGCTGTTGAACGGCTCGAGCGGGATCGCCGTCGGCATGGCCACCAATATCCCACCGCATAACTTCACTGAGGTGATCAACGCCCTCATCGCCATGATCGACGATCCGACCATCACGACCCAGGGGCTGCTCAAGTACATCAAAGGACCGGACTTCCCGACAGGGGGTGAAATCCTCACTAGCAAACGCGAACTACGTGAGATTTACGAGACCGGACAAGGAACGATCAAGCTCCGTGGCGAATGGCAAGTGGAATCCCTCCCGCGCGGGAGACGTCAGGTGGTGATCACTTCCCTTCCCTATACCGTGAATAAAGCGCAGCTGGTCGAGAAGATCGCCGAGCTGGTCGGTGGTCGCAAGCTCCCGCAAGTCACCGACGTACGGGATGAATCGACCGAGGAGGTGCGTATCGTCCTCGAACTCAAAGGCGATGCCTCTGCCGAGCTCGCCATGGCGTATCTCTGCCGGCACACCGCGCTGCAGATTTCCTACCCGGTCAACCTCACCTGTCTCCTGCCGACCTCCAACCCCCTGGTCGGTCAACCGGCGAGAGCGACTTTACGCGACCTGTGCCGCCATTTCCTCGATTTTCGCCTCGCCGTTGTCACCAAACGGCTCGAGCACGAATTAGCCCAACTCGAAGCCCGGCTGCATATTCTCGCCGGGCTCGCCGTGATCGCCAACCGTCTCGACCAGGTCATCCGCCTCATCCGCCACGCCGCCTCACGCAAAGAGGCACGAGCCGCATTGATGCACACCTTCCATTTGGACGAGGCCCAAGCCGACGCGATCCTCGACACCCGTTTGTATCAGTTAGCCCGCCTGGAGCTCGACAAGATCGCACGCGAACGCGAGGAGAAGGCAAAGCAGGCCAAAGACCTGCGCGGCCTGCTGGGGAACGAACAGAAACGCTGGGCGCTCATCCGAGACGAACTGCTCACGCTCGCGAAACAGTACGGTGACAAACGCCGCACCGCGCTGCGGGCAGGTGAGGAACTGACGTATGACCCAGAAGCATATATCGTGCACGAAGATGCGACGGTCGTGCTGAGTCGCGATGGGTGGATCAAGCGCGTGCGCGAATTGAAAGATCCGACCAGCACCCGCCTGCGGGAGGGAGATGAGATCCATACCATCCTGGCAGGCACCACACGCGACCGTCTCGCCCTCTTCACCAACAAAGGCGTGCTCTACGTGATCAAGGTCTACGACGTCCCAGCCTCGACCGGTTACGGCGAGCCGATCCAGACTCTGCTCAACTTTGACGACGGCGAACGGGTTGTCGCTGCCACGCTCGTAGCCGGTGACGCCACGTCGCGCCAACACGGGGATCGCACGCACGACAGTCAGCAAGGCGAGCTGTTTGCCACGGTCAACGGACACGATGAACCCCAGTACCTGCTCGCCACGGCGCACGGGATGGGCTTCCGCTTCCGTCCCAACCTCGAAGAAACGACCCGTAGTGGCCGCAAGGTCGCTCGCCTGGGTGACGGCGACGAGGTGGTCTCTGTGGAGCCGATCCGCAGCGGGCGTGCAGTCTGTGTCACTGCGGCGGGGCGCATCTTGGCCTTTCCGGTCGAGGATATCGCTGAACTCTCCAGCGCCGGACGCGGGGTGATCCTCATGCGCACCGAGAAAGACGATCGGTTGATCGGTGCGGTCACCCCTGCTCCCGGCCACGGCGTACAGGTGATCGATACGGAGGGCAAAGTTCGAGAGATTCCGCTCAAGGAGATTCCGCTCGGTCGCCGGGCCGGCAGAGGAGAGCGTGTCGTTAAACGTCTTACCCTCGCCAGGGTGCGCGGTGTAGTGGAGGAGGAAGGAGCAGACAATGGCAGGGCGTCATAACGGCATGACGAGTCGCAGCTATACGGCAAAGGACATTACGGTTCTGGAAGGGCTGGAACCGGTGCGCAAACGCCCCGGCATGTATATCGGCGGGGTCGATAGCGCCGGCTTGCACCACCTAGTGTGGGAGATTCTCGATAACGCGGTGGACGAAGCGATGAACGGCTTCGCAGACCGTATCGAGGTGATCCTCCACCGCGATGGTGAAACGATAACGATCAGCGATAACGGTCGAGGGATTCCCATCGATCCGCACCCGAAGTTTAAGAAGCCAGCGCTGGAACTGATTCTGACCACTCTCCACGCCGGCGGCAAATTCGAAGGCCTGAACTACTCGCACTCAGGGGGGCTGCACGGGGTTGGCGCCTCCGTGGTCACTGCCCTCTCCGATCTGCTCATTGCCCGTGTCCGGCGCAATGGCACCGAGTGGGAGCAGCGCTTCTCGCGCGGGAAGGCCATCTCTGCGCTCAAACCGCTCGGCCCCGCACGCGGGAACGGCACCACCATCACGTTCCACCCGGACCCCGAGATCTTTCCTTCTGTCGCTCTACGGCCAAAACTGATCGCCGAACGCCTCGAGGCCAAAGCCTACCTGCACAAAGGTCTCACGCTTATCTTGCGCAATGAGGCCACCGGCGAAGAGACCAGGTATCACCACGAAGCAGGCCTGCGTGCGTACCTGGCTAAACTCCTGACCGACGGACAGAAAAAGCCGATCATGAGTGAAATCTTCGCCCTGGAACGGGAGGAAGAGCCACCGCTGGAATGCGTGCTGACGTGGACGGAGTCACCAGAGGAAAGCATCTATACGTTCGTCAACGGCATCCCGACTCCCTTCGGCGGGACCCATGAAGCGGGTCTCAAGTCCGCCATTGTCAAAGCGGTCCGCAACTATCTCAACATCCACGACCTGATCCCCAAAGGTCTCACCATCACGGCCGAAGACACCCGCGAGGGGATCGTCGCCATCCTCAGTCTCTATTTGAAGCATCCCCAATTCCAAGGACAAACAAAGGAGAAGCTGGGCAATCCTGAGGTGACCGCGCAGCTGGACGGGTTGATCCGCACCGCTCTGGAGAACTTCCTCCTCCACAACCGCTCGCAAGCGGACGCCATTGCTCAGCGCGTCATTTTGGCGGCCAAGGCACGCATGGCCTCACGCGCAGCGGTGGAGACGGTGCGCAGCAAGTCTTCGGTCTCGCACCGCTTAAACCTGCCCGGCAAGCTGGCCGACTGCTCGTCCACCAATCCCGAGGTCAGCGAACTGTTCATCGTCGAGGGGGACTCCGCTGGGGGATCGGCGAAACAGGCACGTGACCGCAGCTTCCAGGCGATCCTGCCGTTGCGGGGCAAGGTGTTGAACACCGAACAAGCGTCCTTGAGCAAAGTGCTCACCAATAAAGAGCTCAGCGACGTTGTTTCCGCCCTCGGGTGCGGGGTCGGCAAAACGTTCGATCTGGCGAAACTGCGCTATCACAAAATTTGTCTGTTGATGGACGCGGACTCCGACGGCAATCACATCTGCACCCTGCTGTTAACCTTCTTCTATCGTCACCTGCCCGAATTGATCGCTGCGGGGTATGTCTACATCGCCCGCCCGCCGCTCTACAAGATCGAGATCGGCAACGAAGTGTACTGGGCGAAAGACGACGCCGAGAGAGACCGGCTGCTCGCCCAGCACAACGGGCATCCGGGCAGAGCCCTGGTGCAGCGCTTTAAGGGCTTAGGGGAGATGAACCCGCAGACCCTAAAAGAAACGACCCTCGACCCCCGTTCGCGCACCCTGCTGCGGGTCACCATCGAGGACGCGGCCCGTACCGACGCCACGATCCAGACCCTCATGGGGAAAGAGGTGCAACCGCGCTTCGCCTTTATCATGAGCCGTGCACCCAGGGTCGAAGAGGTCGATGTATAGCGAGTCGGTACCTCCCTCCTAGGAGGAAGACCGCGGTCTCCCGCTTCCTTGACAGCCTCCCCCTGAACGCGATAGGGGAAACGCAGTTCCGACAAGGAGGGGATATGGCCCACACCATTTTGTTCCGCAACGCGCGAGTGATCGACGGTTTGGCGGACCAGCCGCGCACGGGGATGTCTATCCTCGTCACCGGCGAGCGGATCGCTGCTGTCACCCAAGACCCGCTCACGCCACCACCAGGAACCGAGATTATCGATCTCACCGGCAAGACCGTCGTTCCCGGTCTCATCGACACCCACGTCCATACTACCCTGATGGGCGATGAAGGCCTGCCGCTCTTTATCGCCGCTGGCGTCACGAGCGCGCGCGACGTGGGCGGAAAACTGGACAAGGTGCAACACCTCAAAGCCGACCTCAACAGCGGGAAAAAACTCGGGCCACGCCTGTTCATCTGTGGCCCGCTCCTCGACGGGGCCGAAAAGAGCTTCGACTACCCCGCCTTCGCCGAGATGCTGGACAATATCCCTTCCCCGGAGCACGTGCCGCAGAAAATCGGCTCTCTCCTCGCCGCCGGTGTGGATGGCATCAAACTCTATTTCACCATGCCGCCAGACACCGCCACCGCCGTCATCAAATATGTCGATAACCGGGTTCCGGTTACCGGACATCTCGGCTATACCCGCTCGCTCGACGCGATCAAAGCTGGTATTCACGGCCTAGAACACGTGTGGATCTCTCCGTACAACGAGTTCTGCGCGCTCGATATGCAGTTCGGTCCCGGCGCGTCCATGATGGATCCAAAATTTTGGACGCAAACCCTGAAAGGGTGGGAAGAGGCGGATCTGCAGAGTCGCACGGCGCGCGCCTGGTTCGACGCCATGGTCGAACACCAGGTGCATATGGGGACGACGTTGGATTTGTTGTGGATCGCCAAGTGTGGCAAAGAGGGGGCCCTGCAGGATCCCGATCGCCGCTATATCCCGCCGGTCGTGCTCGCCCGCCAGAAAGCCATGGCCGCGCGGTTGGGGGAGCGACCCGACTGGGATATTCACCCTGGGTTTTTCGAACCCGCCCAAGGGGTGAAAGCGTTGGAAAAACACCAACAGGTAACCCGCATTTTACACGAGTCGGGCGGGGTGGTGGTCGGCGGCACCGACTGCGGCGCATTATCCTACCCACCGCCGGGCTTTGCGCTCCTGCGCGAAATCGAGCTGCTCGCCGAGGTGATCGGAGCCATGGCAGCAATCAAAGCGGTCACTGCGGTGGCGGCGCGATACCTGCGTCAACAGGAGCATATCGGCTCGATCGCTCCGGGCCGGTATGCCGATTTTCTCGTGCTCGACGGCGATCCGTTGCGCGACGTGCGCGAGCTGCGCAAGCTTACCACCGTATACCGCGGCGGTGTAGCCTACGATCCACGGGCGATTCTCGCCCGCGCACCACACTCACCCGCTGTACACCCCGAGTGAGAGGGAGGAAGAGGGAATGCGACTGCTGCACACCATGATCCGCGTCAACAACCTCGAGGAGTCGCTCAATTTTTACTGCGACAAGCTAGGCATGACGCTGCTGCGCAAAAAGGACTACCCCAGCGGGGAATTCACCCTCGCGTTCGTCGGCTACGGCGATGAACAGACCCATACGGTGATCGAACTGACCCACAACTGGGGCATCTCCAGTTACGAACACGGGAATGCCTTCGGCCACCTGGCCATCGGCGTGGAGGATATCTACCAGACGTGTGCCGACCTCAAAGCCAAAGGGGTGAAGGTCGTGCGCGAGCCGGGCCCGATGAAGCACGGCGGTGCGGTGATCGCGTTTATCGAGGATCCCAACGGGTACAAAATCGAGCTGATCCAGCTCAGCGGCCCGCGCGACTAACGCGGGAAGGAGGGACCCATGGCGCTCCAACCGGCCAAAGATTCGGTAGATGTGGGCATTTTCGTGCGTGACATCCAAAAGAGTCTCGACTTTTACCACGGCCTGCTCGGTCTTGCCAAGATCGAGGAACTGCCGACCCCGTTCGGCACCCTGCATCGCCTGCGCTACGGCACCAGTGACATCAAGTTGATCGATCCCAAAACTGTTCCGCCGGCTGGCCCGATCGGCTTGGAAAAACAGTTGGGTATCCGCTACCTCACGTTCGTGATCCGTGACCTCAGCGGTCTCTGTGCCATGCTGAAGGAGAAGGGGGTCGAGTTTACCATCCCCGAAACCCAGGTCCGTCCCGGAACCCGCATCGCTATGGTCAAAGACCCCGACGGGAACATTGTCGAATTCGTCGAGCGGGGGTGAAGCCCTCACCGATGGAGGGATGCGCGGCTATGTGAGCAACTCTTTATGCCGCGTCAGCAATACCGCAGCACCTCCAGCCACGCCGAGCGCAACGAACGCATAGACGAACGAGAAGATGCGATATCCTATCCCAGGGGGCATGGGATTGTTCGCATAGAAGAGAATGAGGTTGAGCACCACATACGTGGCGTAGGCATGTCCCAGTGGCAGGGCGAACCGTTTGAGGTGCCAGATCCCCCACGCGTACACGAGCAAGTAGAGGCCGAAGAGGGGGCCAGTAATCAGGTTTGCCGTGCCGCTGAGTCGCTGACCGAAGAAGACAAAGCCAGTCTGCTCTCCACCGAGCTGGAGCGGTTTGAGGACATTCGAGATCGCCACCAGAACGAACGCGAGGGCGAATACTCGCAAGGTCCGCTTTGCCTCTTCTGCTGTCATGGTCCTCTCCTCATCTCTCGTAGGAAAGCGGGTGCTTGACCACCGACACCTTCACACACGATTACAACACCTCCAGCAGCTCCGGCAGCCGCTGCCGCAACCGCTCGGCTGCATCCGCTGGTGCCATATAGGGTGGCCGCGCCGGTCCCATGTCAATCCCTGTCACTACCGATGCCGTCACCTTCGTCGTCCCCAAATGGCCGAGGGTTTCCTCGCCCCCCCGGGGGAAGCAGCGATTCAGCCGCCGCTGAATCTCTACTGCCCTGGCAATATCGCCCGCACGGAACGCTTGGAGTAGCTTCACCGCCGCCGGCACCGCGAACACGTTAATAAAGCCACCGGCGGCTCCCAGCATGAGTCCGGTCAGCAACGCCCGGAACGTTTGCAAAATCTTGACGCGCCCGCCCACTTCGTCATAGAGGGCTTCGAGATGCTGCAGGTCGGTCAGCACTTCCTTAATCGCCACCACGCCAGAGATTCCACAGAGACGGCCGAAAAACTTCGGCGTCATGTGGAACTTGGACAGCGCCGGGTTGTGATACACCACTACCGGCAAATCTCCCGCCTCAGCGACCATCCGGTAGTGCCGGTAGACCTCCTCCTCCCCACACCGCCAGTAGTAGGGCGGGATCAGTTGTTGCGCGTCATAGCCCATCTCGCCCGCGAGTCTGGCAAATTTCAACGCCTCTAGCGTGGTCGCGCCTGAGGTCATGGCAACGGTGACAATGTTCTGATAGCGGCGGGCCTGCTCCAGCGTGACCGCAAACGCCCGCAGCCGCTCGGCTTCGCTGAGGTGGAGAAACTCGCCGATACTAGGGGTGGCGACCACACCGTTGGCCCCCTGCTCGATACACCAATCCACCTCCGCCCGCAGCGCTCCTTCGTCGAGTTGGTACTCCTTGGTAAACGGGGTCACCAGCATGGCGATAATACCGCGGAGCTCGTGGGGCATGGTGTTCTCCTTTCCGTTCTGCACTTGTCGGATCCCGACAACAGCCGGCTGTGCGAGCGCAGCTCTCCGCACCTCGGATGGCTTAGCGGTCGTCCTCGCGGGCGAGAAACTGCCGCACCCGCTCTATCAGCGGCTCCTTCTCGTAAATGGTATATAAGGCGGACGCCATCCGCACCGGGTCGCCGAAGAAAAAGCGCTCGTACAACACCTGTCGCCCGCCAAACGCACTACAGGCGATATCCCACGCCAGACGGAACAGCTTGAGACGGTCACGGGCGTCGAGGTTGGCGACGGCCAGGTATCGCTCGATGTCTGCGCCGATCGGACTCTCCAGGGCTGAGTGCGGCGGGATCATCATCAGACTGGAGGAGCTCAGCAGTTGCAAAATCTCCACCAGGCGAGGATACATCTTGGGAAAGACGTTGCGCGCCACATCCAGCGGCGGGCGGTGCGGACACATCACCCCCCAGCGATCGAGCGCCGCGTCTGCCTCACCTGCACGCAGACAGGCTTTCATCAGCTCGAGCGTGATAATGCATTCGGCGATCTTCTCCTGCACATGCGGAAACTCGGAGGCACCGATCGCATCGACGATCGAACAGGCCACCCCGAGCAGGAACTCCGCCTTGGCCACGTTCTTCACCACCACTTGGTGCATCATGTGAACCACAGCGTTGGTTTCGGCAAACATCCGGTTGCAGAGGAACGGATCGCCCTTGAGGAACACCCGCTCCCACGGCACCAGCACGTCGTCGAAGATGACGATGGCATCCATCTCCTCGAAGCGCGAGCCGAGTGGGTGGTCGAAACGGGGATACCCATAATCGAACCCCTCGCGACAGATGAACTTGAGGCCTGGCGTGTCGCAGGGGATCGCAAAGGCGAAGGCAAAGGGCGCCGTGTCCGCCGCTGCCTTCAACACTGTGGAGGGAAAGACGGCGATTTCATCCGCGAGCGGCCCAAGTGTAGCCAGGATGCGTGCTCCCCGAATCACGATCCCCCGGTCCGTCTCTTTCACAATCCGCGCAGCGACCTCGGCACTCGGGTGACCAGTGGCGGTGAGCGCGCGGTTCGCCTGCGGGTTCACTAAGGTGTGGGTCAAACACAGGTCGTGCTCTCGCACGTAGAGGTAATAATTGCGGATGTTGTCGGCAAAGCGCGGATCGTTCTGTGCGTAAAAGTCCGCCGCCGCCGCTTCGGCCATGAGGCTGGCATTGAGATAATCGGGAGAACGCCCGAGCATTCCCCCGCTATAGCGCGCCCAATGCATCATCATGCGCGAGCGACGCTGCAGATCGTCCAGGGAACGGGGAGTGATGAACGAAAGCCCAACGCGCTCGCCACTCGTGGGGGACACATAGGTTAGCTCATCGCGCAGCGCCGGGTCGTGCTGCATGTCGTATAGATGAGCGATCGAACGGGCACAGCGACGCAGAGCTGGGTGAGTGGTGACGTCTGTGATGCGCTCATTCCCCAACCATACTTCGGTCCGTCGCTCTTGCAGCCCTCGCAGATACTCTGCTCCGCTTCGTGCTGGCATGCAGACTCCTTCTGCCGTCAGAGTGCCGTATATGGCACGCAGACAAATTTGGGCTCGGTATAAAATTCCAGACTGTACCGACCACCTTCACGGCCAATGCCGCTCTCGCGTGCGCCGCCAAACGGCGTCCGCAGGTCGCGCAAGAAAAAGCTGTTGACCCACACCATCCCGGTCTTCACCGCACTCGCCACCCGGAGGGCGCGGTTCACGTCTCGCGTCCAAATGAACCCGGCCAGGCCGTACGTTGTGTCGTTCGCCAAGCGGATCGCCTCCTCCTCATCGCGAAAACGTTGCACCGTCAGGACCGGCCCGAAAATCTCCTCTCGACAGATGCGCATCGTGCCCGTGACCCCCGCGAACACCGTCGGCAGAAGATAATTGCCCCGCTGCAGCGCAGGGTCGCGCGGGCGCGTGCCGCCGACGAGGAGCCGTGCGCCTTCGTCCAGCCCGGACTGAATGAACCCTTCCACCCGTTGACGGTGTTGAGGACTGATCAGCGGTCCAAAGTCAGTCGTGGGATCCAGGGGATCGCCAACCTTGAGCTGGGCGACGGCGGCGAGCAACCGCTCGAGAAAACGGTCGTAGACGCTCTCCTGCAGCAGTAGCCGTGAACCGGCCACACACGACTGTCCTTGGCTGCGAAATATGGCGCGCACCGCTCCGTTCACCGCCGACTCTAGATCGGCATCGGCAAACACGATGTTGGGCGACTTCCCTCCTAACTCCAGCGATATGCGCTTGAGCGTATCCGCTGCAGCCCGCATCACCTGCTTGCCGGTCGCCACACCACCGGTGAACGAGACGGCATCGACTCGCGGATGTGCCACCAGTGCCGCGCCCACCTCGCCAAAACCGGTGAGTACATTCAACACTCCTGGCGGGAGCTCTGCCTTTTGTGCGATCTCACCGAGTTTCAGCAGGCTGAGCGGCGCCAGCTCGGAGGGTTTCAGCACCGCCGTACACCCGACCGCCAGACACGGTGCCAGCTTCCAGGTGCCCAACATCATCGGCGAGTTCCACGGCACGATGATCGCAGCCACCCCGAGCGGCTGACGCAGGGTCACACTGAGCAAGTTGACCTCCTGCCCCAACCAATTCCCCTCTCCCCAATGGGCATCCTGGGTCCACTGCGAGAGCGCATCGGCAAAGAAGGCAAAGTTGTTGGCGGCACGGGGGATATCATGCCCGCCGCTCTCCTTGAGCGGTTTGCCCACATCGAGACTTTCGATGCGCTCCAACTCAGCGGCATGCTCGAGCAGCAACTCGGCCAAGCGGCGCAGCCGTTTGGCCCGCTCGGCCGTCTTCATTTTTGGCCACGGACCCTCATCGAAGGCCCGGCGCGCTGCCGCCACAGCCCGCTCGACCTCTTCACTGCCCGCCCGAGCCACCTCCGCTAATACCTCGTTGTTCGCCGGATTGAAAACCGGAAAGGTGTGACCGCTCGCAGCCGGCACGTACTCGCCATCGATAAAGAGTTGGGAGCGAAACGTCGGGATCATACAGGTGTTCTCCCGCGTCAGAGACTATCCACCAGGCAGAGTATACCGGGACGGCTCCCCCGTCCAGCACACGACTCCCCCAGGCCTGGGTTAGTCCTGTTTGCTTTCTATCCTTGCCCCGAGCGCTTTCGCCGTCTCCGGCGGGAGGCCCGTAGGATCGATCAACATGCCGTACACCTTCAAGTTATGGGTGTGGGCGAGCTGGTGCAAGGAGAACGAGGTCTGCATCGCCGCCACACGACCTTGCACGTCCTGGGCCGCATTCACCGCCTCTTTCGTCAGCTTCAGCGCGAAGAGCGATTTCTTCGCGATCTTCTGCGCCATTGCCAGCGCGGCCTCTTGCAGGTGCTCGCGCGGGACGACTTGGTTGACCATACCGAGGCGGTACGCCTCTTGCGCGGAGATCCAGTCGGAGGTGAAGAGGAATTCTTTCGCCTTCCGCACGCCCATCTCCCATGGGTGGGCAAAAAATTCGACCCCATCGACTCCAAAGCTGACCGTCGGATCAGCGAACTGGGCATCGTCACTGGCAATAATGATATCGCACGGCCAGATGAGCATGAGACCGCCGGCGATACACTTCCCCTGCACCGCGGCGATGGTCGGCTTGGGAATATTGCGCCAGCGCTCGCAAAAACCGAGGTAGATCTCCTTCTCCCGGGCCATCTGGGCTTCGGCCCCGGCACAGGTGAACCCGCACCACGTTCCCACAGTCTCATACTGCAACATATTCTGGTACGGATGCGGTTCGCGCAAATCGTGCCCCGAGGAGAAATGGGGACCGTTGGCGGCAAGGATGATCACTTTGATAGCGTCATCGCGCGCCGCGACATTGAAAGCGTCGTTCAGTTCGTACAACATCTTGGTATCCTGCGCGTTGCGCGTCTCCGGCCGATTGAGCACGATACGCGCGACCTGCGGCGCGGGCTGCTCGTACAGTAGTGTGTCGAAACTCTTCATAAGCAAACCTCCTCTCTGGTCAGCGTTGGGGGCAGT
>JANWXO010000190.1 GCA_025057295.1 Candidatus Binatia bacterium
AAGGGGTGGTCACGATCACCAGCCGCGAGATTGTGGAGCGTCTGGCTGCTTTGGAACAAGGCCAAAAGGCGCTGGAGCAAAAGATCGACGCAGTCAGGGGAAGTCTGGAGCAGCAGATCAAGGATACCAGGAGTAGCCTCGAGCAGCAGGGAAAAGACACTCACCTGCGTATCGACGATCTGCGGGCAGATATGAACCAACGTCTGACCGAGATCAGAGAAAGCTTTTCCTCCCTCTACATGCTCCTCGCCGCCATTATTGCCTTGAACGGCGCGATGGTCGGGGCGGTGACTGGATGGCTGGGCAAGATCGACCGATCGGCAAACGCCACTACGAACACATTCTGGCCCGCGAGGACGAGATAGAGAAAGAGCTGCAGACCCTCAAAAGAGAGGTCGCAGACCTCAAAGCGCAGCGCGCCCAAGCGTGACAGCGCACCGGCTCGCCATCCGGATACCACGCAGGCAGGCTGTCTGTCCCCGCCGTGCTTTCGCTCTCCTGATACCGTGCCGACGATTCACACTCAATTCATCGTCCTTTCATCCTGGTGCGACGCGAAGTGGGCGAGAGCAATGCCAGCATCTCTGACTGAGCGGAGGGTCACCGATGACCGAGCACGAAGCGAGGCGGCGGGTGCAAGAGTGGATCCGAGAATGCTCGCCGTTTGCGGCAGCGGTGGTGGCAGCGAAGGCGCGACCGGACGGGTCGTGGCAAATCACTGTCGAATGCAGCGATTTCGTTTGGATCCAAACGGTCAGCGCGGAGGGAGACATCAGCGAGCCGGTATGGATCGAGTGAGCCTTCTCCCTCTTCTTCATCAACTTTTCATCTCCTTTTCATCTCGCTGTCATCCGTAGCCTGATACAAAGGGCGGCGTTCCGTATTCCTTCCCCCTGCCTGGTAGGAGTGGAAGACGGCTTTCTCCCCACGGTCTTCACTCCCGCCAGGCCCCCCAAGACCTTTCGTCTGAGCGAGACCGACCTCGTGACACGCCGCGCCGACCACGTGCCGGAGCGTAGGAGTGAAGGTCAGGACAGTTGGGAAGCTCTTGAGTCAGCGTGGCGTTGCGACACGGTCAACTGCGCGAGTGGCGTTGCCCCAGGGAGGAGTCTGCGTTGCCAGGCGGCCCTGAACCGCAGGGACCACTGCCTAGACGCAATAGGCTGTCTTCTCGTGGTGGTAGGCGAGAAAGGAAGCGGCGCCTTGCTTCCCCATATAGCGTTCGAGCACCGTGCGATCGGTCTGCGTCAGGTCGACCAGCATGAGCCCGTCGATGACGTCGCCGAAACGCGCATCCCGATTGAAGCCCAACACCCGTCCGCCGAGCCGGAGGTATTGTTTCAGCAGGATCGGGATACCCCGCTGTTCGGCGTCGATCTCGGCGATCCACGCCGCCACATCGGCCGCGTCTTTTCCCTGCAGGCGGTATCGCCCCCTGCTCCACGTAGTGGGAGGGAGCAAGAACGGGGGGTGTTTGGCATGGACCAGTCTGGCCAAATCGGGCTGGAACTTGTGCAGCTGCAAGAATGCCATCAGCAACTGCCGCGAGAGCGGGGTATAGGTCTTGCTCAGACTGACTGCCCCGAACAACCGGTTGTACCGAGGGTGCCGAACGACGAACTGGGCGATTCCCTTCCACAGGAGGAACAAAGCGGCGTAACTTTTCTGATACTCGCGCCGGACAAACGAGCGCCCCAATTCGAGCGCGGGTGTGAGATAGTGCAACAGCTCCGGCTCGTAGGTGAACAAAGTACTGGTGTACAACCCGCTCTGACCAAAGCGCGGGAGCAGCACGTCGGTTTGTCCGAGGCGATAGGCTCCGACCACCTCACGGGTGTCTCGCTTCCACAAGACGACATGGAGGTAGGTACAATCGAACCAATCGAGATCCACAGCAGCGCCCGTCCCCTCTCCTGCGGCCCGGAAGGTCAGCTCGCGAAGGCGTCCGATCTCGTACAGAAGGTGAGGAACAGGAGCGGCTGGAGTGAGAAAACAACGGTACGGACCGCTCTCCACCAAGAGTTGTTCTGCTGGTATCTGCTCTATTTCTGCTGCGAGCGAAGCGGGCGACTGTGGCGGTGCCACGGGTTCGAGTTCGTTGGTTGTCTCCCACGGCTTGAACTGTCTCATCGGCCCACACCTCCTCACGGCGTCACAGTACATGCTCCACAACCGATAGCGCTCGACTATTACCGCCGTATCACAGCGCGTTGATACTTTGGTGAACTCGATCACACGCGTGCGAACCTAGAGAAGGGAGGTGCAGAATGAGCGTCACAGAAAGTTCATGCTCCTTTCACCTGCTCCTCATATTTTCTCTCCATAGTGTACGGGGAAAGAGCGATGTCGTTGCGGATGGGGCAGAAACCGACAGATCGGCAGTGGTATCGACACTGGCTCACCTCGCGGCTCGCCTCCCATGCGCCCGAACGCTGGTCTCCAGAGGAGTACCGCCGCTTCGTGCGACGGTACTACGACGGTCCAGCAGGGTGGTTCACCCTTCTCTCTGGCATTCTTACCGGTCACGAGACGCTGGCCTATCGCATCATCGGTCCGCACGGGTTCGATATCCGCGGCTGCCGGCGGATCCTCGATGCGGGCTGCGGCAATGGACGCTATCTGCGCTTTCTCCTGCGTGCCGCCGAGCCGCAGGCAGTGCTGGATGGCTGCGACTTGTCCCTCGGGATGCTCCGCCGCGCCCGACAACGTCTCCAGAGTAGCCGCCCATGCCTGGTTGCAGCGGCACTGCAGCACCTGCCATACCGGGATCACAGTTTCGACGCGATCGTCTGCGGATGGGTCCTCGAGCACCTGCCCGACGTCTCTGCCGGGCTGTCGGAACTCCGCCGTGTTCTGCGTCCCGGAGGAAAGCTTTTGCTGCTCACCACCGAGGACACTCTGCTGGGCGCTCTGTGCAGTCGCATATACGCCAGTCGTACGACGAACCGACGTGCCCTGCGTGCGCTCGTCGAAGCGTGCGGCCTGCGCTGGTATCGGGAATTATGGTGGTCTCGCGTCCACCGCCGGCTCGGCTTGGGTGGGATCGTGGTGGAAGTGCGTAACAGTGCTGCCTCGCCCACTGCTCTTTCCGAACAAGAATGACCCACCTGCTCGCTATCGTCCGTCTCGGTATCTTGTGTGGCCTGTTGCTCGCGTTCTTCCTTTTTGTGGCAGTGACCACCGTCTGGTGTCGTTGGGTCCTGCCTTCCCAGACTCTCTCCGTCCCGTATCGATGGCAGTGGTGGGCGCGTCGGGTCGTCGCGCTGCTCGGCCTGCGGGTGAACGTGCACGGTGTTCCTCCGCCTGCGCCGTGCCTATTTGTCGCCAACCACCTCAGCTATCTCGACATCGTCGTCTTGGCGGCCCAGATGGATGCGGTGTTCGTCGCCAAGGCCGAGGTCGCGCGCTGGCCAGTGCTCGGCCTGCTCGGCCGTGCCGTAGGGACCGTGTTCATCGATCGTGCGCGGAAGCGTGACCTGCCGCGCGTGATCGCGGCAATGATAGAGGTGCTCAGGCGTGGACAGCGTGTCGTCTTCTTCCCCGAGGGGACGAGCAGCGCAGGAGGGACGGTGTTGCCCTTTCACTCTCCGCTGTTCGAGGCAGCCGTACGCACCGGGGTGCCGGTACGGTACGCGAGTCTGACATACCGCACCATTTGTGATACTCCGCCTGCCTCCCGCGCGGTGTGCTGGTGGGGCGATATGACCTTCGCGCGACATCTCTACGGGCTGCTGCGGCTCTCCGGTGTGCAGGTCACGCTCTCTTTTGGGCGGGACACCGTCGCAGCAGACAACCGCAAACGATTCGCCGTACAGGCGCGGGCTGCGGTCCTGCGGCTCTTCTCGCCGGTTGGATCCAATGCCGATCGTCCGCGAGAACACCCGGCATGGCCGGCGCGCTTACAGGGCGGCTTGCCGGCCGAGCGGGAGCCGGATGCGTTGCACCAAGTGTTTTGCTCCCCGGGGGAAAGCTTGCCTCATCCTTTCGCGCTCTCCCTGAGACGGCAGCGGGAGGCTGCCCATTCGCGCAACAACGGTGCTTTATCCGTCACGTCCCAGGGCAGGCCGATATCCATTCTGCCGACGTGCCCGTAGGATGCCAGCTTACGGTAGAACCCCCCTTTCACGTGGGATGGTAGAAAGCGGAGGTTGAACTGTCGCATAATGCCGGCCAGACGAAAGTCGCAATGCTGCTTCAGTAAGGCGGCGATCTGCTCGTCCGGAATTACCCCAGTGCCGAACGTTTCTACCTGAATGCTGACCGGCTGAGACAGGCCAATGGAGTAGCTCAGCTGCACCTCGCATTCGCGTGCGAGGCCAGCCGCCACCACATTTTTTGCCGCGTACCGTGCGGCATACGCACCGACCCGGTCGATGCGGGTGGGATCTTTGCCGCTCAGGGCAGCTCCGCTGTGACGGGAATATTCGCCGTAGGTATCGATAGCGTTCTTTCTGCCGGTGAGACCGGAGTGGACAGAGGGGCCCCCGAGAATGAACGGGCCGTCGGGGTTGATGAAGATCCGGGTGTGCTCGTCTGGCCGGATCTCCTCATCCTGAAAGACGAAGTCGATCACGGCCTGACGCAGATCGTCCTGCAACTGACGGAGGGAGGGGCCGCCAGCGGCAGGGGACTGGGTTTGGCTGCCGATGACGGTGATGCTATGGATGCGAGACGGTCGGCGGTTGCGATACTCGACCCCCACTTGGGTCTTCCCGTCGGGGCTGAGGTAGGGCAGGAGACGCTGGAGCCGTACCGACGTGAGGCGTCGCGCCAGGCGGTGCGCGAGCCAGATCGGCAGGGGCATCAGCGCCGGGGTCTGATCGCAGGCGAAGCCGAAGACCGTCACTTGGTTCTTGACCGCGATGCGGTCTATCTCTTCATCGCTTAACTCCTTTTCAGAAAACGAGCGACGCTCTTCGGGCGGCAGCTCTTTGAGGCTGGTGACGATGCTGCACGTCCGGGCGTTGAAAGTAGGCTGGTCGTAACCGACCTGACTGATGATTTGCCGGGCGACGTTGGGCACATCGACGCTAGCGGTGGAGGCGAAACGGGCAGCGATGAAGACGATGGCCGTTGCGACCGCGCACTCGGCGATGACTGCGGAGTACGGGTCTTGCTGGAGAAACCGATCGAGAATGGCATCGCTGATTTGGTCGCACAGCTTATCCGGGTGTCCTTCGGTCACTGACTCAGAGGTGAACATGAAATCGGTACGCATCGTTGCTCTCCATTGTCAGGCGTCACTGACGTGCCGCCACTGCGCGGCATCATGCTCCGGCTCCCGGCGGGCGAGGAGGTATGAGGCTTCGTGAGCTCGTTCACCGTGAACGGGATGAGGACGCTTCCAGCGACGACCACAGCGTCCGCGACACTGATAGGGGTGATGCCCAGGAGGGTGCGTAACCCTGGGAGCAACAGGGTCAGCAGTTGGAGGGCAAACGAACCACCCAGCGCCAGTGTCAGATAGGGATTGGCAGGCAACGGGTCTGGACTGAACACGCTGTGAGTTTCCGATCGTGCCGTCACAGCGTGCAGCAGTTGACCGGTGGTCAAGCTGAGGAACGCGAGGGAGCTGGCGCGCGGCCCCGGCCCGCCTTGCAAGAGTCCGTAGCCGTACGCCCCCAGCGCGCCGGCTGACAGCATCGCCGACTCGAATGCGATGCGGCGCACATCCTCGGGTTGGATGAGCGCTTGGCTCGGATCGCGCGGGGGCTGTTGCATCACCTCGGGCTCCGGTGGTTCCAGCGCCAGCGCCAGGCCAGGAGCGACGTCGGAAATCAGATTGATCCACAACAGTTGCATCGGGTTCAGCGGTTGGCCAAGACCTGCCGCAAGAGCGGTACATGTCACGATCAGCTCGCTCAGGTTGGTAGCCAGCAGAAAACGCAGCGATTTTCTCAGGTTGTGGTAGATCGTGCGTCCTTGACGAATAGCGACGATCATCGTTTCCAAATCATCGTCTTCCAACACCACATCGGCGACCTCCCGCGCCACGTCGGTGCCGGTGTGGCCCATGGCGATGCCGATATCTGCTGCTTTCAGTGCCGGCCCGTCATTGATCCCGTCCCCAGTCATGGCGACGACTTTTCCGGCGCGTTGCAGGGCCTGCACGATCTGTAACTTGTGCGCGGGGCTGACGCGAGCGAACACGTGGACTTTTTGGGCGAGCGCTGTCAGCACCGCAGGATCGAGCTGCACCAGATGGGTCGAGTCGAGGATCTCCAGCTGCCCATCGTTGCTCAAATTCAACTCCTTCCCAATAGCGTACGCCGTCGGGCTCTGATCTCCTGTGATCATGACGGTCGTAATGCCCGCCTGGTGAAACGCCCGAATGGTCTCTTGTACCCCTGTCCGGATGGGATCGACCATGCCGATCAATCCGAGCCAGGTCAGCGCGTCGCCGTCGCTCTGGTCTTCGGCGCTGTCCCTCTCGGCGTAGGCCACACCGAGCACCCGTAACGCCTCCCCTGCCATGCGTTCGTTCTCCGTCTCGAGGAGAAAGCGGTCGTCGTCT
>JANWXO010000191.1 GCA_025057295.1 Candidatus Binatia bacterium
GCTCGCCTGTTTCTCCTCTAGAGATCCCGGCCGGAGCAGATGGCAGAGCTACCGCTTTCCCAGCAGCTCCTGTGCGTTCCTCCAGTCGCAAAAAGGGCAGGGACTTCCAAAAAGCAACACTGTGCCATGTCGGTCGGAACTGACGATAGCTCCACAGTCCCCCGGCCCCCGCAAGCAGGATCACGGCGATGACCCCGAGCCGTTTCGCTATGGTGAACCGTTTCCGCCGGTCTTCTTCGTACACCGCCAGTGCCCAGGAAGCGATAAAGGTATCGAGATCAGCAGTATTCTGTTGCTCCCTCGTGCGCAGCGGACTGGGTTGACGAGCCTGTTGTCCTACCTCCTTTTTGCGCTGCTTCACCTCCGCTAACAGCCGTTCTCCCTCTCGTGCGGGCATGAGACGCAAGGCAAAGCGGAGGGCCTGCTCTGCCAGGTCGAGCTCCCCTTCCTGCAGCCGGTGTTTTCCTACCAGGAGAAACAGCTCGTGGAGCAACGACCGCTCCTGCGCGGTGAGATCCTGCCAGGACTGCACAGCCGCCAGGCGCTTCTCGAGCCCACGTATGCCGTAACAGTGGATAGTGGTCAGCAACCAATACAGCTCGCAGACGCGATTCTGGCGTTCCCGCAAAAACAAGCGCTCCCAGTGGGGTAAGGCAGCGGCATACTGACCCTGGGCATAATACCACCGCGCCAAAAAGACACGCGAGGCGCGCACCTTGGGATTCACTTCCAGGATGCGCTCATGCCACGGAACTGCTGCTGCCTCACCGTCGCGTTTCGCATACACCCGCGCCAAAATGCTGAGCGCAGCGACGTCGTCAGGAGCCATGCGGATGGCATCGGTCAAAAGGGCAATAGCCCGATCATAATCGTTCTTCGCCTCGCACACACGCGCGAGTAACCGCAGGGCCGAGGGGTCTTGCTTGTCCGCAACCAGGGGAGCGAGCTGCTCGACCGAACGAGGGTAGGTCTTGAGCAACACTTCCTCGCGCAAGAGCGCAGTCAAGGCTTGCGGGTCCTCGTCGGTCCTCCCCCATGCCAGCACATACTCATCCAGTGCCGTCTCGTCCGCGACGGTGGCTGCGCGGGGCTCTTCTCGCAGGACATAGACGTCTTGTAACAGGGACGCGTCCTCGTTGCGCTGCGCCTGATCTCGCGGCAGCAGCTCTTCGCCGGTATGATCAGCACGCCTCCCAAACGCCAGCTCCTCTCGCATAACTGCCCCCTACACCTCTCTCTCGAGCCACACCCGCTCCCTGCTCGACCGAGGGATCACCTGTCCCGACCATTCCCCCACAACGTTCGTATTGTACACCGTTCACAGAACGAATCGACACTGCCGTGCCGGACCGGACCTGGAAAGAGAGGGGGCAGGACTGGACAAGGTGCGTAGACGTGCGTTAACACGCACAGCAGAAACGCCCCTCAGCAGACGAGAGCGCAAAGGAGTCAGCACAGATGCAATTTCACCTCTTCATTTACGCCACTGTGGGCCGCCGCCATGAAATTGAAGCGGGGATGGCCGGACAGCGTCCCGAGCTCTACCAACGCATGCTCGAAGAGATCGCTGAGTACGCGCGGTTCGCGGACGAGGCAGGGTTTGCAGGGTTGGGACACCCCGAACACCATCTCCAGATCGAGGGCTTCGAAGCGAGCAACGAGCCTGGACTGCTGGCCATGTGGATCGGGCAACACAGCAAACGGTTGCGCGTCGATATGGTCGGCTGGGTCGCCCCGACGCATAACCCGGTCCGCGTGGCGGAGTATACCGCCACCCTGGACCACATGCTGAAAGGACGTCTCGGGGTTGGCTTAGTGCGCGGCTATCAGGCTCGCTGGGTCCACACCTTCCGTATCCGCCCTGATCTCAACGCGGTAGGTGAATGGAACCGTAACAGTCCCGACGACAATATCAACCGCGACTACTTCAAGGAGTTCGTCGAGATTGTGCTCACGGCGTGGACGAAAGATACGTTCAGTTATCGCGGGAGGTACTGGACCATTCCACCGGATAATTTCGTCAATCCACACGTTCATCCCGCCTACACTAAATACGGCCGTGGAGTGGACGAAAACATGCACATCCGCGAGATCGGGATCGCTCCCAAACCGCTCCAACGCCCGCATCCTCCGTTGTACGGCGGGTTTACCCACAGCATGCGCACAGCGCTGTTCTGGGCACGATACGGCGGCAAGCCGATCGTGTTGGCATCGGACCTGGAGTTCTGCAAGCGCCTCTGGCACGGATACCGGGAGGAAGCAGCCAAGCATGGCCGTCAGGTCGAGCCAGGCGATGAAGCGGCCTGGGGAGGGACCTTAGTGGTTGCACCCACTAAGACCCAAGCTCAGGAATGGGCACAGGATATGGTGTGGTTGTGGAACGAGTGGCTCCTCCCCTTCGGACAGGGATACCCAGAGATGCTGGTCGGCGACCCCGACTCGATCTCGCGGCGTCTCGAGGAAGCGAGCGCGGCCATCCCCATCAAAGAGTGTTTTCTCCTCATCCCTCAGGGCATACACGAGCGCGATCAAATTCTGACCTCGTTAGAGCTGTTCGCTACCAAGGTGATGCCGCGGTTTGCAGCCTGATCTCTCGTGCCACCGGCGCCGACGGCCCGTCACCTCTGTGCGACGCTCCGTGCAAGGTTTGCCGGTTTTGTCGCCCTGGCTGTGGGAAAAGGCTTGCTCGGCACCTCAGCAACAGGATCTCCACAAGCACCTTGCCCGGTGGAAGAGGAGGGGACAGGCAACTACCCTCAGCTTCCCGGGGCTCTGTCTCAGGGTGCCCGATCGATTACACCTCTTCTAGATACAACGCGTAAAAGTCTTTCGAGAACAGGCTCGGGCGCGGGGTGGAGGCTGGCGAGTCCCATACGACGACCACGGAACACCCATCCGGGCTTTCCTCGACGCGCACGACTTTGCCAGTCGTCCCGACCGGAACACCGCGGAGGGGCATCCGTGCACGCACGGTCTTGTGCAGTTTCGCCTCGGCTTCGGGCTTTGAGAAAAGTGCCATTGGACCCATAGCGACTCTCCTAATTTTCCGATGAGAAGCCAGACGAGCCGGGTCAGTCTCGGTGAACGGTTTGCACTACGCTCTCTGCTGCAGGAGCACGACTGGTGTAGTGTACGACGCGAGCGTTCCAGGAGTCAAGCATCGCGTCGACGGCCCCGACCGCTCGTGGTCAGCGAGAGTGCTGCTCCACCGGCCGAAACTTCGCCAAGGTAATCTCGGGGGTGACGTCCTCGAACACCACCTCCACCGGCATGCCGATTCTGATCTCGGCCAGGTCCACCCCGACAAGATTGGTGAGCAGGCGCGGACCTTCTTCCAATTCCACCTCAGCCACGTTGTAGGGAAGATCGTCCTGGAATGAGGGGAAGTAGGCCTGGTGGAAGACTACCCAGGAGTTGACCCTGCCCCGCCCGCTCAGCCGCTGCCAGGTCACAGCGTCGGACCAACACGCCGGACAAAACGGTGCTGGGGGGTACCAGACCTTGCCACACTCGGTGCAGCGTTGCAGCTTCAGCTCGTGCCGTTTGAGCGCTTCCCAATAAGGGCGATTCAAGGACGAGATGGCAGGTAAGGGCTTGGTGTATGTCGTCATCGTGTTATCCTCTCCGATAGATCAGCGAATCCCCGTACGCGTTCGCCCACTGAATAATCTGGGCATTGGCAATCTGGCGCGCGCCACACTCTCCTCGCAACTGGCGGACGATCTCCACCTGATGGTTCCACCCCATGATGTGGGCCTCGGACAGGAGCCCACCGTTGGTGTTCATGGGCAGGGCGCCGCCTAGCTCGATCCGTCCCTCCTGCGTAAAGGCAGCCGCTTCGCCTGGGCGACAAAAGCCGAACCGCTCTAGCGCGGTCCACACGAGAATGGAAAAGGCATCGTAGGTAAAGAGCGCATCGATCTCCGCAGGCGTGACCCCGGCCATCTGATACACCGGCTGCAAGCCAGGTTCGTAGTCATATTCCGCCTGCTGCGAGATGCCAAACCCCGGGTAGGTCCAAATGAACTCTTCCCGCCCCGCCGGCAATCCCTGCATGCCGCTGATATAAACTGGTGGCTTCCGCAAATCGCGTGCCCGTTCCGCCGTCGTGACGATCACACACGCAGCCCCGTCGTTGATCAGGCAGTAATCCAACAGATGTAACGGCTCGCACACAAAACGTGAGTTCTGATGATCCTCTACCGAGATCGGTTCACGCATGATCGCAGCCGGATTCAACGCGGCATGTTTGCGGAAGGCGACCGCGACCGCAGCCAGCTGACGGCTCGTGGCACCGTAGCGGGCAAAATACTTGCGTGCGACCAAGGCCGCCCCTGCCCCCGGCGAGGTCATACCGAAGACGGGATCTTCTCCGTGTCCGCCACCCCCCTCTCGTGCCCCTTCGGTGTCCCCCGCCCCACCCATCATGGGCTTACGCAATCCCGAGAAGCTCACTGCCGCCATGCAGGCCACGTATCTTGCCAATCCTGCATTCACCGCCATCGCTGCCCACTGGATACAGCTGGCGGTAAACCGCCCGTGCGCCCAGGTTTGCAAATAACAGCGCAGCTTCAAGCCTAAGACGTACGCGAGCGTATCCGCATCGGCGCCGATGGGTGTACCAAAACTCACGATCAGCCCATCGAGGTCATCGCGGCGGAGACCGGCATCCGCCGCCGCCTGCCGGATCGCTTCACCGGCCAGATCGATGGCGCTGCGATTGAGCCGCCGACCATAGGGCGAGTGGCCAACGCCACAGATCGCTGCTTTCTCGCGCAGATCCCATAGGGACATCGCCTCTCCCTCCTTGGCGGCGGTAGGGTAAGACAGAGGCGAGCCCCCTGTCAACCGAACCGGCGCAGCTCACTTTCACTCGGTCGTCGCAGAGAGCAGAATCGGGTTCGATTCGATCTGATCCGGCATCTCAGGGAACGGTTTCTGGCAAAACTGGACGCGCAGGAACACCTGTCCTACCGGACGAAAAGTCGGAGGGATCGTCCACGCCACTGTGCGCTCCGCAGGCGTGCGGACCGCGACACACTCATTGTCCACGCCGGTCACCATAAACTCCTGGAGGACTTGGCCTGCGCGCACAACCGTCACCTTGGGAGAGAGCCCAATGGGGTAATCCGTGATGCGAGCCAGGCGCAAGACTACCGTCTCTCCCGGCATGTAGATATCGTGCTCGGTACGCACCATGATCTGCTTATTGCGCTCCGCGATATTCGTTCTGACTTTGGCGGTTTTTTCATCCCAAAACCGTGCCGGCCCGACATCGACATGCAACGAGTCGTCATGATAGAAGCCAACCCCGCAACAATTGAGTTGCTTGATCATGGCAAACGCCTGGGCCGAGAGGGCCTGATGCATGCGGATGTCGGCCGCCATCCCTTCGATATGCAAACTGGTCCTGGCCGCCAGACGCCCGTTGGCGCGTAACAACTCGTTATACTCCGGGCTGCGATACCCCGAGAGGATCTCGATCGGGTGGCGGTAGACATCCTCGATATAGTCCAGCAAGGAGATGAGGCGCAGAGAGATCTGCTCGGATGAGTCAGCTGGCACGTTAAAGAGGCGATTGATGTGCCGGTGTACTGCAGGCGGGTATGATCCGTCCGGTAAGCGGTACTGCAGGCGTGCAGACTCTCCGGTCTTGACGTTGCTCAGCTGAATCCAGCCATCCCCGCTTAAAAAATACCGGTCTTTAGGGGGTGACGTTTCAGCTCCCGCAGACAGATGCAGAAACGCCCACACAATCCCCAGGAGCCAGGCGCCGTGCTTACGCAAGAGCCCTCCCGCTTGCTGTTGTTCGTTCGGGATCCGATCATAGGCAGGGAACCGAGAGGGGTCAAGCAAACCTCGGGGTTCGCTTGACGACGCGCAGCAGACAGGCAAGAATCCCGCCAGCCGACTGCGACCGGACAAGGAGGACATTCATGGGGTTCGTCAAGACGCGTGAAGAGATCGCCCGTATCCAAGCGACCCTGGCTGAACCACACTTTTTCAGCGCGCAGATGCTGACCATCCAGTATCTTACCAAACCAGAGATCATCCGCCACGTGTTACCGCCGGGATTACAGCCCACCGCGCAACCGCTTGTGACGGCAATGGTCGGCCGGTGGGGCCGCAGTAACTGCGTACATGCCTTTGCCGGCGGTGCGCTCTACGTACGGGCACAGCACAAAGACTACGTGGGTGACTACTGCCTGGCGATGCCGATGTCCACAGACGCTGCGATCATTTTCGGCCGGGAGTTGTTCGGCGAGCCCAAAAAACAAGCCACGATCACCTTGGAGCGGCAGGGAAATACGATCCGCGGGAGCTGCATTCGCTACGGCCAGCCGATCATCAGCATCACAGCGACCATGGAGAGACAAGAACCGATCGGTGAAAGTGGGTTCGTCAACTTCCACTACAAATTCTTGCCGAAATCCGACGGTCAGGGGCTCGAGTGGGATCCTGTCTTGGTGATGGCC
>JANWXO010000192.1 GCA_025057295.1 Candidatus Binatia bacterium
AGCAATACGCGGCATGCCCGACCCGCCGCTCGCGCAGGAACGCGACCTGCCCTAAG
The DNA here is from genome assembly GCA_025057295.1 of Candidatus Binatia bacterium. Classification (GTDB taxonomy): domain Bacteria; phylum Desulfobacterota; class Binatia; order Bin18; family Bin18; genus JANWXO01. The sequence continues at coordinate 57 of JANWXO010000192.1, forward strand.
CGGCGCTGTATGTTGCGAGACAGGAATTGGTAGCAAGCTTGCTGATTCATCGTTGTCTGTTGTCCAGCATACCATATTCTTCCACCACAGGTCGTGCCGCGCAGCACAACGAGGATCACTGCGCGAACGCCCAGCCCCACTGCCCATGCGGAAAGGACGCTCGCGTCGGCAAGAGATCCACTCGCATAGGATCCCGCTCGCCCGACTAGGCGGCGATGCGCAGCGGTCGCAGGGCAGGCACGGTCCGCCGCGTCTTGCGTCGTCGCTCCTGCAGAGAGGATTGGCGCCAGCGTCGGAGCCCGGCACGAATGTACGAGGGGTCAAGGCCGAGCATCGCACACAGGTTGAGGAACGAAAAAGGCCAGTCCACGTCATCGGAAAAAAACCATTCCTCCGCCTCGCGAGCCAGACGTCGGGCATGGCGCGGATTCCTCGACGACAGCCCGCGAAAGCAGTGGAGCGCGTCCTGGAGAACCGCATATACCAGACCGACTTCCGGACACCGGCGGAAAAAACTCGGCGACAAGGTGTCAGAGTACTGGACCAGAGGGAGCGGGATGGTGTCGTCCTCAGCGAGGCTATCGGACAGAGAAAAGCTCTGAGGCAGGTCCAGCGAGCAATCCATCCACGGCTGAACGGTGTGTCTGGCGGCGCGCATACAATCTTCTCCTTCTGCTGACCACTCACTATCCTTCTGTACGGGCAGGATCCCCCACTCGTTTGTGACCCCGTACCACGTGAGGCTTCGAATGGTCTGGAAGAGCAAATACCGCGCCACAGCCTGCGATTCTGCTAAAGCCCTCGTTGATGCCCATGTTTTTCTCAGCGCCCGAGGCGGGAGCGCACGAAGAGACAGGACAGTGAGACAACGATCTGTCTCATGATATGTCTCACTGTGTCTCACACATGTCTCAGGGGAGACGAGCCCGGACAAATTGGGAGCGTGCAGCTCGCTTAGGGGGAGACGGCAAAGGCGGCGAGGCGGCGATAGAACGTCGCCCGACTCACACCCAGCAGGCGTGCCGCCACAGTGCGGTTGCCCTTCGCTGTGGCGAGGGCAGACAGAAGGCGGGTTTTTTCATCGACACTCGGACTCTCACCTCGCGACACTCTCTCCGGCTGTAAGTCTAGGATCTCGGGAGGCAGATCTTCCGGACGAATGACCGTGTCGCGACAGCGAATGACGGCGAACTCGACGGCGTTTTTCAGCTCCCGTACATTGCCGGGCCAGGGGTAGGCGAGCAACAGGCCCATCGCTTCATTGCTGATCTCCTGCACTGGTTTGCCGGTTGCTGCACGGCACTGGCGCAGGAAGGTGCTGGCGAGCAGAGGGATATCCTCGCGGCGCTCGCGCAGCGGCGCCAGGTGAATGCGCGCCACCCGGATGCGGTAGAGCAGATCGGCGCGGAAGTTGCCCTTGGCGACCTCTTCGCTTAACTGGCGATGAGTGGCGGCGAGAATGCGCACATCGATCTTGCGCGCCCGCGATTCCCCGAGCCGCACGATCTCGCGTTCCTGCAACACCCGCAGCAAGCTGGTCTGGATGGGAAGGGGGAGGTCGCCGATTTCGTCCAGGAACAGCGTGCCTCCGTTGGCGGCTTCGAACAGGCCTTGATGATCAGCAATAGCGCCAGTAAACGCCCCGCGCTTATGGCCGAACAGTTGGCTGGCCACCAAAGATTCGGTCAGGCCGGCACAGTTGACCGTCACAAAGGGTTTGTCCCGGCGGTGGCTGGCTGCATGGATGGCGCGTGCCACCAGTTCTTTCCCCGTCCCCGTCTCCCCCTCGATCAGCACGGTCGAGTCTACCCGCGCGACGTCCCGAATCTGCTGGTAGACGAGCGCCATCGGCCTGCTCTTGCCCACCAAGTCGTAAAATTGCGCCTTCTCGTCGAGCAAACGGCGCAGATCGTGGACTTCCGACACGTCATAGAGAAAGAAAATCTTGCGTTGTGGATTGCGTGGGTCGTCCTGGATATCGATTTCGATCCAGTAGTGCCGTCCGTCCGGGGTTTCGCTGCGGACCAGCACCCTGGTGCGGCGCTGTGGGGGCTTTTGCGCCATCGCTTGCAGCCGAGCCGTATCCTGCGCGTCAAACGGCCACACCTCGTCCCACCGTTTGCCCATCGCGCTCTCGTGCGCCAGGCCGAGCAGCTGTTGGGCGGTTTGGCTGAGAAAGGTGATACGACCCGCCTCATCGGTCATCGCCGTACCCAGGCGCAGGAGGTTCAAGAGCGAGATCAAATCGTCCCGGCTCTGCTGCAACTGCGTTACCAGTTCCGCTAATTTCGCCTCGGTTTGCTTCTGCTCCGTGATATCGCGCGAGATCCCCATGACGCCGACAACCTGCCCCTGCGGGTCGCGCATCACCGAAGCCGACAGATAGGAATAAAAGATCTCGCCATTCTTGCGCCGGTTGCGAATCTCGCCGGTAAACCCGCCTCTGGCAAAAGCCTGGCCATGGACCTGGACCCCTTCGGCAGCGTCGGCGTAGAGGAGATCCACCGACTTCCCCAGCACTTCTTCTCTCCGGTACCCGAACGTGCGCTCGGCAGCCGGGTTGAAGGTCATGATGCGGCGCCGCGCGTCGACGCCGATGATCATATCGAGCGAACTATTGATGAGGATTTCGGCGTAGTCGTGCGCGTTCCACTCGTCTGCGCGTGGGCACGGTGGGCCGTCGGGTTGGGCAGCAGATGGTTGCCTCCTCTGTTGCTGGACTCTTTGTTCTCGCCCCACTGCCATCTCCTTCGGGAGTTTTCCAGAGGGATCTAGACGACTAATCCGCCGTGAGGATCATAAAAAAGAGGACGTCCCTCAGCAAGGCTCGGTGCAGCGAGGAACCCCATCGACAAGCGGCGCTGACACACGGGGGCACGGCGGTGCGCGGGCTCCCGCGGTGGAGGCTCTGCCGCGAGGCACCAACACGCCAGCAACAAGAACAGCAGGTAGGCGATGCGAGGAAGGAAGGCGAGGCGGGCTAACCCTGCAGCGCAGGTGTGGTGGTCACATCGAGCGGCGTGCGGGCAGGGAGCTTACGGAAGCGCAGGCGCATCAGCTCGCGACCGCCTTTGCACCCCGGCCGCACAGGTCGCAGCGGGGAATAAGTGCGCTTATGTCACGCGGAGGCTTGGGCTCCCTAGCGAGAATCCGAACCTTTCCCCTCAGGTTCGGAGTCAATGTCCCCTGTTCCTGCGCCAGAGCAGGCGCACCAGCTCGCGACCGCCTTTGCACCCCAGCCGCACCGGTCGCAGCAGGCAATAGAGCAGCCTCAGGGAAGGGGGCAGGCGAAGCAGGTAAAGTTCGGCCGCCGTTGGTATGAAGAGGGCCCGGAGCAGAAACCGCAGCCGATCCCCGCGCCGTGCCCTCATCAGGTGCGGGCGGAGAACAGCACTGCGCCACAACTCAGGAGCAGGATCGGACGGGAAGAGAGTGAGCCACCGTGGCGGATCGGGCACGGAAACGGAGGGCGGGAGCGGGGTACCGAGGAGGGTGCGACAGACACTGAAAGTGAGAGCGAGGATCTTCTCCCAACCAAAGGTGCGGGCTTTGTCCGTGACCGTTTGCCAGTGAAGCTGCCGCGAGAGACACATTTCGTGAATGTCCACCAACCATGCCAGCCCTTTCCATTCGTGGCGCGCCGCGTGGGCGGATAAAAAGAAGAGTTCCCACTCCGGACTCAACGCATAGGCAGGAACCCCGAGGCAGACTGCGGTGCGCGCCTCAGCCCAGAGGTCTGCTACGGCAGCCTTCTCTCCCTGCCCTCCCCACATCACCCCCCAGTGGAGATCGAGCAGGTAGTGCGTGCCCCGTTCCTCCCGGACCAAATCGCACTCGATGTCGAGCTGTCTCTCCTGTAAGAGAACATCTGTCAGCAACTGCTCGCTGAGCCTGGCCTGGTACCCGCGAGCGAGCAACAGACGGAACGCCTGCACGACATGCTCCCGCGGGACCAGAACGTCCATATCACCACAGGCGCGCAGCGTGAGATCGCCATACAGGGATGCAGCCAGTGTGACGCCTTTTACGGGGATGGCAGGAATGCCAGCGTCGTGCAGGAGCTGCAGGACACGCGCCAGCTCTTCAGCCAGCAGGGTAGCGTACAGGGCCGTGCCCTTGTAGAGCCCCTCGAGGGCCGTGCGGACTTGTGTAGGAACACCTGGGAAGTCGAGCCGCTGGAGATTCCAGTAGAGGAGCGGATACACCTTATGCGCCCTGGCCCGTGCAAGCAGCACCTCCCACCGCAGCGGGGCGGCGAGCAAAGCCAGGGCGTGTTCCTGGGCACGGGGCGACAGAGTTTTCCGCGCCAGCAGTAAAATCAGCTGCTCTTCGGGGGAAAAGCCAGCAGGCAGGGAGGCCTCAGCAGGACACCGGGGTTGCGGCAACGCGCACGCAGCTGGTGGCATGGTAACCGACGGCTTGCACTGCCTGCCAGATCCACACAAAGGGTGTGACCGTGCCTTTTTGACTGTTTTCTGCGAGAATGCTAGGGTGTTCCTCGCAGTAGGAAAACTCGAGGTGAGGGTGGAAGAATGGCGGTGATGCAGGCGGCATTTTCCTACCACTGCGGCAGTTGTCAAGAACAGATTCCCCGTGTCCCCCGCGGGACCTGCCCGACGTGCGGTTCACAATTCGTTATTCCCCTCGGTTGGTACCACCGCTCCGTGCAGGAGCGGAGCGAGTGGCTCCGGCGGATCCGCGGGCAACAGCGGAAAGGACAGCAACAGGGACGCCCTGCAGACGTCTAAACAGCGGTCATCGCTGTTCACTCTCTGCCCACAATGACAAAATTTTGCAGGCTCTCTTCCCAGCGGATGGTCGTCTTCCGTCCCTGCTGAGGGAAATCCTGCAGCGTATACGTCCCGCTCGCTCCTGTCACGAATTCTGTCCCGAAGGTCGACACGGTGACCGTCGCCTCCCCGACCACTGTCCCGTCGGCGATGGCGCGCACGGTGTGCGTGCCGCTCCCGAGCAGATTCCAATTGATGAGCAGGCCGAACCCGTTGTCAGTATCCCCGCATACTGCACGGGTGTCTGCACGGTCCGTCCCATACGCGGCAGGAAACGTCGCCACCCCGTCGATCTCAATATCGACGCGCGCGGCTGTGCACACCCAGCCCGTGATGACGCCGATCCCACTGTGAAAAGAGCGAGGCTGAGGATTCTCGAGCACCCCGCGCGGGCCAGGCGGGGCAGCATCGATCAGCAGATAAATATCGCCTGTCGCGTAATCGGCGAGGTAGAGTTCCCCGCCTTCGTCCTCACCGAAGCTAGTAATCGCATACGGCGTGTCGAGCAGCAGGGCCGTCTGCCACCCGGAGCCGTCCCGTCTCAACCCCCATAATCTGCCGCTACAGTAATCGGCATAGAAATACAGGCCTTGCAGGCGGGGAAACCGCCTGCCCCGATAGACCATGCCGCCGGTGATCGAACACCCTTGCGCATGGTCATACTCTGCCACGGGCAGCACGAGGCCACGCTGATCGCAACTCCGACTGCGGAAACAGTGCGTCCCTTCCATGATGTTCCACCCATAGTTCTCGCCCCCCTTGCTCGTGCCGGGTTGGAAATCCACCTCCTCATAGGCATTCTGCCCGACGTCGGCGATATAGAGATCCCCGGTCTGCCGGTCAAAGGCAAACCGCCACGGGTTGCGGAGTCCCAACGCCCAAATCTCCGGGCGATGGCCGGCAGTAGTGACGAAAGGGTTCGTCGGCGGGATCGCGTATGGCGCCCGTGCAGACTCGACATCGATGCGCAGCAGCTTGCCGAGGAGGGTAGCAGGATTCTGCGCGTTGTTTTGCGGGTCGCCGCTTCCTCCCCCATCTCCCATGCCAATGTACAAAAAGCCGTCCGGCCCAAAGGCCAGTTGGCCACCGTTATGGTTGGCAAAGGGTTGTGCCACCGTGAGGATAATCTCTTCGCTCTGCGGGTCGGCACGGTCGGAGGTCGCGGCCAAGAAATAGCGGGCAACGACAGTATCGCCTCTCGTGTCGGTATAATTTACGTAAAAATACCGTTTTTGGCTAAACTGCGGCGGAAACGCCACGCTCAACAAGCCCCGTTCTCCGCAACAACTGACACGCTCAGCGATATCCAGCAACGGGAGAGACACCGGGACGCCGGCGTGCAACTGCCGTACCCGCCCCTCTTGCTCCACCACAAAGAGCCTGCCACTGCCGTCTCCAGCGTGCGTAATATGCACCGGGAGACGGAAACCACCCCCGTGGCGGACGAGAGCCACCTGTGGCCAGCTCACCGCTCCTTGCGCCACCACCTGACCCGTCCGGTCGGCATCCTTATAAAGAGAGGCCCCCACCACACCGCACAGGCTTGTCAGCAACAAGAGCACTCCCCGAAAGAGTTTCCGTCGCATCGGCGTCGCAGTCAGATCCCAAGACATC
>JANWXO010000193.1 GCA_025057295.1 Candidatus Binatia bacterium
GCGGTCTTGAGCCGCATCGAGCCCGAGACGCACTTGCCCCTCCACCGGCATGTGGGCGATGAGTTCGTCTTTGTCATTGAAGGGACGATTGCGGAGAAGTGAGAGGGGCTGTGTCGGCGAGGGGGGCGAGGAAAGGGAGCTGGACAGTGCGGATCAGCATACATCGCAGACCCAGATGAGATTGCCGGTTTCGGAACTTCGCGATATGCAGAGCAATGACTCATGATCGAGTATGAGTTCTCGGAACACGCTTATGGTATGCTGAAGGAACGAAACATTCGAGAATCCTGGGTGAAGTTGGCCATAGAAGATCCCGAGAAGAAGGAACCGCGGGATGATGGAACGGTGCACTATATTCGAGCCATCGAAGAGTATGCAGGACGATATTTACGGGTGGTGGTAAATCCCGATGTCAAGCCCTGGAGAATCGTAACCGTCTTTTTTGACCGGAGAATCAGGAAGTTACAATGAGACTCAAGGTAGATCATAAAAGTGACGCTTTATACTTTCGGCTCGATGAATCAGCGATTGTCGAGTCCGAAGAGATTCGACCCGGTGTGATCCTTGACTATGATGCAAACGACAACGTCGTTGGAATCGAGATCCTTGGCGTGAGCAAGCGTGTCCCGGCTGAGATGCTTAAGAGTCTGCACTTCGAGACCGTATGAGCTGGTGAAATCCAGACCTGACAAGCGGTCGCAGCCAATAGCTCATAGCAGTGGCCGAACCGCAAGCCTTCGACAGTTGTCCCCTGCCGGTACGTGGACTCCGCCGCCCAACACCTCTCTCAAGAGGGAGGTGGCAAAACTGCCGCGCTCTTGCGTGTCCTCCTGTTGTTGTGCTTCAACTGCGCTACATCTTTTGGGGAAAGGAGGCTTCCATGGCAGTGCACGAGAGTCCGCGGTCGTACATCATCGCGGTGAGCGAGGGCGCGTGGCACCTCTCGGCGGGCGGTCTTGAGCCGCATCGAGCCCGAGACGCACTTGCCCCTCCACCGGCATGTGGGCGATGAGTTCGTCTTTGTCATCGAGGGAGCGCTCTCGGACGAGTTCGGCACGGTCACCGCTGGCAACCTGGGCTATCGGCCGCACGGCTGCGTGCATACAGTATCGAGCAAGAACGGGGCGACGGTGTTGGCGGTGATCAGCGGGGGCGTTGAACCCGCCACGGCGATTGGCGATGCCCCTCCGTCGCAGGTATTCACATTGAGTGATCTCCCCTGGGTCGATGCAATGCCGGGGGTGAAGCAAAAGCGTGTGTGGGAAGATCCGGCCAGCGCCCGCCGGGTCCTGCTCGCGCGCTTTGAACCCGGAGCGACCCTTCCTCCGCATCGCCATGTCGGGGATGAGTTGATCTTTCTCATCGAAGGGGCGAACGCGGACGAAGCCGGGACGGTCGCCACCGGCAACCTGAGTTATCGCCCCAACGGATGTGTCCACACCGTCACGACGACCAACGGAGCGACGGTGTTGGCGTTCGTGTGGGGCCATACAGAGCCGGTGTGAAGAGAACAGCGCCTGCCGCCTGCGGCTGCCCCACAGGCTCGCGCGACGGTCTCCGCTGAATCCTCCGCGTGCGAGAATCCCTGTGATCACGAGTACCTGAAGGGGGTCTCGTCCGGTCCGATGGTGTGGATGTCTTCGCGCGGGAAACCAGCACAGCCGCCCTTGCAGCTTTGCTCCGCACGCACCGCTGCGGGCGAGGTGCGCCGGTTCTTCGTACGTCCTGGCGCGTGGATCGTCCGTCAGGTCGACTGCTCGAGCCGGTCGCTGAGAATCTTCGACAGGTTGAAGAACAGTTCGGTGGCGATGCGAGGGTAGCGCCGCTTCACGCGCGTGAGAAAGCGCTCGTTCACCGCTAACACTTCTACGTCCTCGGTTGCGATCACGTCCGCCGTGCGTCTGTGACGGCGGATCCACCCCATTTCGCCAAAGACGTCCCCACGTCCCAGCTGTCGGACCCGGCGCGGCTGCCCGTCAGCCGTGTTGATCACGACTTCCGCAGCACCGCTGATCAACACGTACATTTCGTTTCCCAGTTCGCCCTGCTTGATGATGGCCTGGCCGCGCGGGAACGTCTTCAGTTCGCCCATGAGGGTGACCATCTTCGCCTGCCACGGGCGTAACCCCTCGAAGAGACGAATCGTGCGCTGCGGGTCGCGTCCCAACTTGAGGTACAACAGATCCCACAGCGTGATCACGTGCGTGGTGGCGAGCAGGGCCGGCAGCAAGATGACATCCCCGCCGAGCCCCACGAGAATGGTCACGGCGGACAGGAAGCCGAACTCTTGCACCGGGACGAAACTCGAGAGGCAGAGGGTGAGAAAACCCAAGAACAGGAGCACTGAAGTGTAGACGACAGGTTTGCCGACAGCGGAAAATGTCTGCAGCAGTGCCTGGTGTTCATCAGCGGTCGTGCGGACCTTTGCACTCAGGCGGGTCATGAGATGGATGGTGTCATCGACCGCGATCCCCAAGACGATCGAGGCAACGGTGTTCGTACTGACGCTCAGCACGGCGCCCGATATCCCCATGAGCCCGAAGAAGACGAGAATAGGGAACAGGTTCGGAATCATGGCTAAAACACCCATGCGGAACGAGAGGAACATGATCGACATGACGACGAAGATGACCGACGCCGTGAGGGCGAGACTGCGGACCTGCCCGGTCAGGAGGTCGGCGGTCGTGCGGGTGTTGAGGATCACGTTACCGGTTGGGCGCACTGTCAATTCGGGGGGGAAGAGCGTTTGCGCGAATGCTTGGATCTGCTGTACGGTCGCAGCGATCTGGCTCGGCGTCTCCAGCGAGGTGCGAACGATGATGTTGGTGCGCGAGTAAGTGGGGTGGTTGACCACTCCAGCCGTACTGCTCGAGTTGAAAAAGGCGAGCTGCAACACCTCGTCCAACTGAGCGGGGTTTTCCCAGAAGGTGGTGTGTTTCTCCGGCTGCGGTGGTGTATCTGCGTTTGCCTCTGGGGGGACTGCCTGTATGCCTTTTTCCAGCAGCTCCAGGTAGTCGACGAAAGACACCGTTTTGTCTACTCCAGGCAAGGAGTTGATATAGGTCTGCAGGTCTTTCACCCGGCGCAGGGTGTCCCATTTCTTGATGATGTCCTGCTCGGTCCCGTCGATCACCACGTAGAAGCCGATGCTGCCGACGAGGTGTTTGCTGACCACGTCGGTCGCGTGGCGGACAGGGTGGCTTTCGCGAAAGAGGGAGAGGAAGTTGGAACCGACCTCGATGGTGGGAATCGGCCAGACCGACATCAGACAGATGGCCGCCACCGCCGCGATCACCGCGTTGCGATGGCGGATGACGAACCGAACGAGCCGCTGCAACCCGGACTCGAGCCGGGGAGAGTGGCTGTCGGTGGCACGACGCGGCAGGGGCAGGAGCGCTAACATCGCCGGCACCACAGCCACCGCGAACACAAACGCTAAAAGGATACCGATGGAAGAATAGATGCCCATCTCCCGAATACTGACGACCCGGTTGACCAGGAGCGACAGAAAGCCCAGAGCGGTCGTCAGGGCAGCGATGAGCACCGGGACGCTGCTCGTGCGCAGTGTCTCCAACACTACTTCGTCTACCGGCCGACCGGGGCGGGCCTGCTCGCAGTACTCGGAAACTATGTGCAACGAGTAGGCGATCCCCAGTACCAGCACGAGGGGAGGCAGCGCGAAGGTGCCGACGCTGATGCGACTGCCTGCCAGCACCATAATCCCCAAGGTCCAAATCAGACTCATCACCACGGTGAGAGAGGGGAGCAGGACCCCGCGCACGGAGCGGAAGCTCAACGACAACACCGCCAGAATGAGGAGCAGCGTCAGCGGCAACAGCTCGATCAACTCGCGCCGCATGGTGATCGCGGAGTACGCCTTGAAATGGGGCAGCCCGGTGTAATAGAGCTGTTCGGGACCCTGTTCGCGCTCGATGATCTCTTGAATCCGCTCGTCTACCCCGCGGCGGACGAATTCTTCGTCGGTAATACTGTCGAGAAAGGTAAGATTGATGGCGGCGGCTCGCCCGTCCGGCGAGACCAGATTGCGCAGATAGATCGGCATCTCCGCCAATTTGCGCTTGATCTGCTCGACCTCGGCCGCCGAGGAGGGAATTGCTGGGATCAGGAGGGTGTCTTCCTCTGCGACACTCCGGATAATGTCTTTGGCATTGGTCAGGCTGGCAACGCTCTTGACCTCGGGCAGTTGGCGGAATGCCTCGGTGAGGCGTTTGATCTTTTCCAGCGTCTGCGGGGCATAAATATCGTCGGCGATGATCCCGATCACCGCAATGTCATCGCTGCCGAAGAGTTGACGCACCTCGTCGTAGTATTGCTTCTCTGGATCTCCTTGCGGCAGCAGGCTGTCGATCGAGCTGTCGAACTGGATGTGGCGCGCATGATAGGCGAAAAAGCACGTGAGGAGTCCAAGCCAGAAGAGCACCAGCTTGGGTCGATAGACGATCAGACGGTACATGCGCTCCATCCCAGCACCTCCCGCTAACGCACTCTCCCTGGTCGTGCCCTCTTCTTTGCTCCAGAGACCGGCAAAAGGCAAGAGAAACTGTCTGCCTGCGGGGACAGCGTCCTGCCGATCGGAGGCACACCTGCTCCCGCTTTGGGGAGCAGGCACAGGCCGACCCGTCAGGCTGGGGGGCACTGCGCCGGGGCTGCATGAGACGGCCGGTCCTGACGCGGGGAAATCAGAATCTCAGGCTCCGGTCCCTCTCGTGCTGTTCTCGTTATTTACCGCTCACCCCAGCGCAGTTTGCTGCGCAGGACGTCAAAGAAGGTCCGATTGGGCGAGCGGATGAGCGACACCATGACCCCCGCGCGTTTGATGCCCACCGTATCGCCGACCTGGAGGCTGCGACCTTCCTGCCCGTCGAGGGTCAAGATGACATCTTCGTCGGCGGTCCGCAGGACGACCTGGATATAGGCGTGGTCGGGCAGGACGATCGGGCGGTTAGTGAGCGTGTGGGGACAGATGGGCGAGAGCACTACCACAGCGACGGTGGGATCGATGATCGGCCCACCCGCCGACAGAGAGTAAGCAGTGGAGCCGGTCGGCGTCGCCACGATCAACCCATCCGCTTTGTAGGTGCATAGGTATTGATCGTCCACCCAGGTTTCCAGGTCGATGATGCGAGCCAGGGCGCCTTTATTGATCACGACATCGTTGAGGACTTGGAAGCTATCGATTTGCGTCCCGTTGCGAAGGAGAAACGCTTCCAGGAGGCTGCGACGCTCGACCTCGAACTCGCCGCCGAGCACGCGCTCGAGGGTGGGAAAGACCTCTGCGCTGGTCGTCTCGGTCAAAAATCCCAGGCCACCGAGGTTCACGCCGAGGATCGGTACCTCACGCATGCTGGCACGACGTGCGACACTCAACAATGTTCCGTCGCCTCCGAGCACGACCACCAGATCCGCCTGCTGCATGATCTCCACTTTCCGCCAGCCGCGCTCGAAGCCTAACTCTTTGCTGCTCGCATCCTCCGGGAGGATCGTTTTCTTCCGCTGTCGCAGCCACGCGGCGACTTCACGCCCCAGGGTGACTGCCTCAGGTTTGTTGCGTTTGACGACCAGACCCACCGTCTCCATGACTGCTCCTCGGAGACTACTGCTCTCCCCTTTTGCTGGACCTTCGGTATAATGGCACCTGCATGGCAGGACCGCACAACGATCTCTTCACTCATGGTGCCGCAAAGGAAGCGGTCGCGGAAGTCCCTCTGGCCGAACGCATGCGACCACGCACGCTGGACGAGTACGTCGGCCAGCAGCACCTGCTAGGTCCGGGCCGTCTGCTCAGACACATGATCGAGCACAAGGCCCTTTCTTCTCTAATCCTCTGGGGTCCGCCAGGGTGTGGGAAAACGACCCTGGCGCAGCTCCTGGCGCAGGCTATGCAGGTGCCGTCCGTGTCCTTTTCCGCCGTGCTTTCGGGAGTGAAGGAATTGCGCCAGATCCTCGACGACGCACGGGAATACCGTCGTCTCCACCGGAAACCGACCATTCTCTTCGTCGACGAGATCCATCGCTTTAACAAAGCGCAGCAAGATGCCTTTCTTCCCCACGTCGAAAAGGGCCTGATCGTCCTGTTGGGCGCGACGACGGAAAATCCCTCGTTCGAAGTGATCCCCCCCTTGCTCTCGCGTGCCCGCGTGTTGGTGCTGGAACCCTTGACCCCTGACGAGATCGCGCTGCTGCTCCGGCGTGCGTTGCAAGACGAGGCACGCGGTCTGGGCGCGCACCGTCTCGCTGCGGACGACGCGGCGCTGGCGTTCATCGCGCAGCAGGCGCATGGCGATGCTCGTATCGCTTTGACCACCTTGGAGGTTGCGGCGACGCTGGCTGCGCACCGTCGCACGGCGCAGATCGATGTGGCGCTAGTCGAGGAGGCGGCGCAGCACAAAGCCCTGCTCTACGACAAAAGCGGGGAAGAACACTACAACGTCATCTCTG
>JANWXO010000194.1 GCA_025057295.1 Candidatus Binatia bacterium
CCTTCTCAGTGGCGAGCTCCGACTCACCGCTCCCCCTCCTTCGGCCTGGCTTCGAGGAAGCCAGCTTCCTTCGGCTTCTTCGTACATTCGGGCGTGTCGAAAGCTCCACCAGGCACGGCTCAAACCATAGCACGTTCAACAGAAAAAGCATGCCGCACCTCGGTCTGATCGGCCCAAAACCGTCGATGTTCTCGCTAGTCCCTAGCAAGGGCTGGCTTGCTCGCACGCAACAGACTACCCCCTCCTGCAGTGGCAAGACATGGGATACGCCTAGAATCCTCCTCTGCAGCGGCTGCCGCCGCCGAACGCCTAACACCGAGAAGCGCGAACAGCGTGAGCGTCGGGTCAGGCGCTACTCGGCTCGGTAGGTAACGTTGTGTTTTTGCCCTTCCTCCTTTCCTCAAGCGCTGCGAGGATCGCAGCATGGCGTTCTCGTGTGATGCGGTACCGGGAGAGAAAGACCAAAGCGAGAACATACAGTCCCATGAGTCCAGGCCCTACCGCCAAGCCCAGCGTGAAGACCTTTGCAGGAGGGACAGCGCCAGGCTCTGCTCCCATGGGGAAGGCGATCACGTCGAGGACGACGCCGGCGAGAAAGCCACCCACCCCAGAAGTCGCTTTGGCGACAAAGGCGATGGTGGCCATGAACATTCCCTCCTGCCGCTTCCCTGTCGTCAGCTCGTTTTCATCCACCACATCGGCGATCATCGATGCGAAGATGATCCCAATAGCCACGACCACTGTCACGATGCAGAGCGTGTGGACAAAGATTACGTACAAGAGCACGGGGTCGCCATTCTCCGGCATCAGCCCCAGCAGGCGCAGGAACACAGGGAGGGGACCAAAAAGAATGGCGAACGTCACCAGCCCCATGATACTGGTCTTCTTATCGAACCGTTCGGTAATCGGGCGAGTAAGGGCAAAGGCCAGAAGCGTAGCGAGGGCAAACGCGTAGAGCAAAATGGCGAGTTGGGATGTAGTGAACTCCCAAAAGTAGGTGCCCATGTACAGCCCCAGTGCATCGCTGAATCCTCCAGCCACCGCGGCAAACAGCGTGCCGATGAGCAGCATCAGATACGATCGATTCGCGAGAACCTGTCGCAGCTCGCCTACCAAACGCCGAAGGGAAAAAGGAGTTTTCTCGGAAGGGGACTGCAGTGTAGGGATAAGCCTGTGAGTGCCGAGCGCACAGGTGAGGATAGCCGCGGCAATCAGGATTGCACACACCAGGGCAAAGCTCCCGTAGGCGTCAGCATCGAGGCGACCATCGGCGAAGCGCTGCGACGGGGCAAAGAAGTAAAGGTAGCCCATTTGGGCGCTGGTGAGCCCGCCGAGCCAGCCAAACAAGAACCGGTAGCTGATCAGCGACGTTCGTTCATCGTAGTGGGATGTGATTTCTGGCACCAGAGCGTCGCTCGGGATCGCATAGAGCGTCATCGACACCCGAACTCCCACTGCAAATACCGTCAGCCAGACAAAGAGCCCCCGGTGGCCCAACCCGGCGGGAGGGTTGAACAGGAGAAAGAAGCACGTTGCCATGGGCAGCGCTGACGCGTACATGAACGGATGGCGACGCCCCCAGCGGGAGTGGAAGTTGTCGGAAATCGAGCCCATGAGCGGATCAGTGATCGCATCGATGCAGAGCGCTACGAAGATCGCCGTCCCGCTCATCGTTCCAGGCAAGCCCAGCACTTGGTTGTAATAGAAAAGGAGAAAGACGTTAAACGCCGTGTTCTTGCTCCCCTCTGCAATGGCCCCAGCCCCGTAGGAGAGCTTCGTCGCGAGCCGGACTCGCTCCCGATCTGTTCTGGCAGGTACACGCACGGACAACCGCCGCATCAAAGCCCCCCTTCGTCTGTCACTCGAATAACACACCCTGCGTCGTCGGCAGTCCTCATGGCTGACCGCAACAGACCGATCACGAAATTGCTGTATCAGTAGAGGCCCTGCCGCTGGTGCGACGCCTAATCGGGATAGGGAGAGCCCGCACGGCTCCTGTCCTCCCACACCATAGGACATACGGGTCGCGTACACAGCGGTCCGTTTTTTGGCGGCGGCTGGTCTTGTCCGGTGAGCAGGTGCGCTCGGATCTGCGGCCGGTGCTCGTTGAGAGAGGCTGGGAGTTCCTCTCTCTCCAGTCCTCCCGTCCTGGGTGGTTGCTCCTGACAGGCCTGAGAGCCGTCGTCAAGTGCTCTTTGGCGACTCCCTCCTCCGTGAGCTGTTGGTCTCTGACTGGGCTTTGGGTCGTCCGCATCTCGGTTGGGACGGGCGGTCAGCTAACTAATCACCGTGGTTTTAATCGTGACTCCGTCCATATAATGGCCTGTTGCAGAAAACACCTCCTATCCCCCCACTCGCTGCCCGCATTGGGATACTCTCTGCCACAGCGCCGGGCGAGGCGACACAACCCACCCCTTTCTTCAGCTCCTCCTCGCGCTGCCGCTTGATATCCTGGAGCTGTCGGAGCAGCAGCTCTTTTACGCCCCCCTATGCCGGCTTGTGCGCCACCACGAGCGAGGTGAATGCCGGAGGCGGCAGGGCGAACTTCTGTCCCCCGCGAAAACCAGCCTCCTCCAGCCAATCCAGAATCTCCTCCGCCGGGTACGCTTCCCCCTCGGGGAACACCAGCATCATGAACACCGAAAAGAGCACCGGCTGAACAGGACTCACGCGATCGGCATGCGGCATGATCCCATGGACGAGAATGCGACCGCCGGGATTGAGCGCCGCGAAAGCCTTCTGCAACACCATCCGACACGTCTGCCGCCCCTCGGTTTGCAGCACGTTCGAGAGCAAGAGGGCGTCAAAGCCTGTGCCAAAATCATCGGTCAAATAGTTCCCCTCACGTACAGTGATGCGGTCGCTCATGCCCTCGCGCGCGATAATCTGGCGGGTGCGCTGCAGGACCGGCGGCAGATCGAACACTGTCGCCGTGAGCTGAGGAAACTGGCGACAGAGGATGATCGCATAGACACCCGAGCCGCCGGCCACGTCGAGCAACGTGCGACAGGCGCCGAGGTCGACCAGCGTCGCGATGCGCTGCGCCAGCCCTCTTCCCATCTCGAAGAGGCCATGAACGTAATTGTCCAGCACTTCTGGGGATGCGTGAAAGAGCTCTGCGCCGGTGAGCGGGAACACCGGAGCATCGGCACGGATCGCCTCGGGCATTTTGCCCCAGGCCGTGTAGCGATCCATCGTCTGCCGCAACATATTGCCCATGTAGCCCGGCCTGCCTTTGACCAAGAACGCGTCGGCTAAGGGAGAGTTGCGGTAGTGCTCCCCCTCTTTCGTGACAAAACCGAGCGCGGCGCAGGCATTCAGCACGCGCTCGACCCCGCGTACCGGGAGACCGGTTCGCTGCGCCACTTCGGCAGCGGTAGCCGGACCATTGCCTAAGGGAGAAAAGAGATCGAGCTGTGCAGCCCCCAAGACCACTGCTGACCGTTCAAAGCCACCGAGGATCTCCATCAATACCGGCATCTCTGCTGGCAACGCTTCTGCCATTACTCTCCCTCCTCAGGTTCGTTTTTGCGAGGCGGCGTGCCGTCTCCCACTCGCCTCTCTCCTATGCCTCTGCGCAAGATGCCGCTATAGTGACACGAAATCGTCACAGGAGTCTAGGCGCATGATTACCATCGAAGACTTTGCCAAGCTCGACCTGCGCGTGGCTACCATCAAAGCAGCGGAGCCACACCCGAAAGCAGACCGTCTACTCGTCTTGCAAATTGACCTGGGCACGGAAGAACGCCAGCTCGTGGCCGGCATTCGTGCCCACTACACTCCAGAGGAGCTCATCGGCAAACAGATCGTTGTGGTGGCGAATCTCCAGCCGGCCGTGCTGCGTGGCGTGGAAAGCCAGGGGATGCTGCTCGCTGCCACCGATGGGGAGCGCGTGGTCGTGCTCAGCCCAGACAAACCGGTCGCAGCTGGATCACAGGTCAGGTAACATGCCGATCCGAGAACCACACAGGCACCTATGGCAGAAAAGGATTGACTCACCGAGCAGCTCAAGTTCTCAACCGAGATGCTGAGACTAGCCTGGCTCCCGCTCCTGGCTGTTGGAAGTGGTACGGTAGGATTGTTGTTAGGCGAACTCGATGCTCGTCGATCTGCTTTTGCCACTGCCGGTGTTGTGGGAGTCGCCTTTTTCCTAGCATTTCTCGTTCATTTGATCCGGCGCCTCCGGGCAGTTCTCAACAAACTGACGGAGGTGTAACGATGCCAGAGTGGCTGGCCATTGTTCTCGGATTAGCGGTCTTTGCAATATTTATCTACGCCGGGTGGATGATCAGCAGAGGATGATCTTTTGCTTTCCCTGCAGCGCCTGGGCAGGAAAGCCTTCCTGGCCCAGCGCCGCACGAGGAGGTGGGAGAGTCTGGTGGTGAGACTCTCCGCCGTTTTCATCCCTGTCCGGCGAAGCGCTTGATATCGATCACCGCCCGCTCGTGCGTGCCCTCGCCGATCTTGGTGCCGTCTTCGTTAAACGCCTCGACCGTAAAGCGCAAACGGCGCCCTTTGATCTCGTTGAGGGTCACGCGGGCAGTCACCTTCTGGCCGATCTTCGTCGGTGCCAGGTGCTTGACATCGACGTGAAAGCCGACCGTTTGTTCACCGGCATCCATGTACGGCGTGAGAAACTGCACGCAGGTCCCTTCCATCAAGCCGATCATCGCTGGCGTCGAAAACATGCGTGGCGCGTCGGGTCCGAGATGGGTAATCCCCATCTCGGGTGTGGTGGTAATGGTCTGCTCGAACGACATCCCAGGCTGTAGGGTCGCTTTCATCTCCTCCTCCTCAGGGCCATGTACTCATGTCGTGACTGGCTCAACCAGGGCAGGCGTCCACTACCGTCGATGCATCCTGCACGTGCGCCCACCACATCTCCGCTGTCACTGTTCACGGGAGCAGAGCCGCGCGTGTGACCTCCTTACGATCGGACTTGTCCATCGCTTCGGCAGCCCGCTCGAGGGGGAATTCCGCATCGACCAACTCGTGATAGGGATACACATCGATGTGCTGGGCGAGAAAGCGCAGCGCCTTCTGCAAGTAGTGTGGATTGTAGGTAGCCACACCGATGACCGTGACCGACTTGAAAGTCACAAGGGACGGGGGAAGAGCGACCGTCAGCCCCATGGAAATATTCCCCATCTCGACCACCCGGCCACCGTTGCGCACCAGGTTCACCGCTTCCAGGAACGCCTCCGGCACACCAGCGACTTCTACCACCACATCGGGTCCGAGCCCACCGGTGAGCTCGCGTACGCGACCGATGCGTGCCTCCATCGTGGGGTAGGCACGCATGTCGATAAGTTCGTCAGCACCGAACGCTTTCGCGCGTTGCAGCCGCAGCTCGACTCCGTCGATGGCGATCACGCGGGCGCCGCGCGCCTTTGCCACCGCCATCGCGTGCAGCCCTAAACCACCAGCCCCTTGGATGAGCACCGTCTCGTCGTAACGCACGTTTGCCCGGTCCAGGCCGAAGAACACCTGCGACAGCGCACAGTTGGCCGAGGACGCAACCCGATCCGGCACGTTGTCTGGCACCTTGTACACATGCTGCCCCGGATGGATGTAGTAATGAGTGGCAAAGGTGGTGTGAAAATGCGGGGGATCCTGCGGGATCAGACGGCGAGCGCGCACCCCCATCGTGACACACGCCGCCGCATTGCCCTCGCGGCAGTTCACGCAGAGTCCACACGTGCGGTAGTAGACCGGTGCGATCCGATCGCCCTCTTTCAGGGGCTGGCCGGCAGTGTCGGTGGTGACCCCTTTGCCGAGTTTATAGACACGGCCGACCATCTCGTGGCCCGGCATCACTCCACGCCTGCCGAACTCGCCGCGCCACATATGCACCTCTGAACCGCACACATTGGTGCGCACTACCTGTGCGAGGATCGCTCCGGGTTCGACCTCCGGCAGGTCGTATTCGTAGAATTCGATCTGCCGCGCCTGCGGGATATAGGCAACCTTGCCTTTCATAGTGCCCCTCCTGTGCTCAGACAAACTTA
The DNA here is from genome assembly GCA_025057295.1 of Candidatus Binatia bacterium. Lineage (GTDB taxonomy): Bacteria > Desulfobacterota > Binatia > Bin18 > Bin18 > JANWXO01. The sequence goes on from JANWXO010000194.1 coordinate 6,009, forward strand.
TAAGAAGGACGGTGCCTTATATTCCCCGAAGACGCGCCGCATCGCATCGGAGATTTCACCGAGCGTAGCGTAGACTCGCACTGCGTCGATGATGACCGGCATCAGATTGCCGCCGTCTCGTGCTGTCGCCTCCACTCTGTCAACGGCCTTCTTGGCAGCGGCCTGATTGCGCTCAGCACGGACCGCCGCAACCCGTTCCTTTTGCCGCTGCTCGAGCGCGAGATCGATTTTGAGAATCTCTTCACGCGGCTCCTCGTCAATGGTGAAATCGTTGACACCGACGATGATCTGCTGCTTCCTCTCTACCGCCTGTTGGTAGCGGAAGGCAGCGTTATGGATCTCGCGCTGCTGGTACCCCGCCTCGATGGCTTTGACGGCACCG
>JANWXO010000195.1 GCA_025057295.1 Candidatus Binatia bacterium
GTGGTCGTCAGACCGGCCGTCTCTCCGGTGGTGCTGCACGTGCACTGCGCCGCATGGAGGCCCAGCGATGTACCGGCCACATATCCTGGTCTTCTCCCCACCCGAGCTCACCGTTGATGTGCCACCGCACCAGACTGTTGATGTCGATGAAAGTGTGGCGGTTGATAATGATACGGCTTACCGGCTCACCGACGGCGAGGAGCGTACGACCATCGGCATCCGTCGCACGAATCTCGACACGCGTGATCCATCCGTGCGCGGCGTCCCGCTCGACCCGTCGCTCGCCGTGCGTGAGCCGGATCGTCCGTCCGTCACGGCGCAGGAAGCCGTACGCCACCGGATCGCGCTCGGCCCCTGCGTTGGTCACGGCCAAAAACCCGTGCGTTGCGCTGGCGATACCCGTCACATACGCCGCCTGCCGCGGGCGATCCTCTGGGCGGCGTCCCCAGGTACGGTCGCGCATCGCCAGACAATCGATCGGAATCGATTCGCCGTGCAGCACCAGCTCCCCATGCACGCGGCCGATCTGGTCGAAGTGGTGGGAATGGCCAAAGGTCGAACCGGTAGCGGTGAGGGGCTCGGGCGGCATCACCGCATCAAAGCGCAACGAGGCCTGCAAACGCGGGGGGTCGTGGTAGCCTAACGCGTACGACATACAGGGCTCGATGACACGGATCGAGACACCGGTCGGGAGAGTGATGTCGTCGAGATCTTGCTCGCGCGGCAGTTGCAGGGCGCTATAGTTGGCCGAATACAGGACTTCCCACGGTAGATATGCCGAGTCGTCCCAGATCCACGCCCCCCCTGCCACCGTGCCGATATTGGGCCGGACCAAGGTATAGAGCCAGCCGCCCAAACGGCGCGGCGGATGGTAGAAGGAGAACCACGCCGTCTCGGTTGCCCACCAATCGCTGCCCAGCTCGGCAAAGTGGAAACGATCGTCGCGTGCGGTGAAGAGTCGCTGCTCAGTCATAGGTGTCTCTTAGGCGAAGTGCGCAGGCCGGGCAAGAGCCGGGCCGGCCCTCCCCCGCCCCGCAGCGGACACGTCCGACCCCCTTGCTTGACTTTGTAGTATTATTATTGTACTGATTGGATTACTGACAAGTAGCAGAAATAGACTAAATGGTATGGAGAGGATTATGCGTTCGTGCCGTTTACACCGTCTCGCGCTGGGAGTACTGCTTGCCGCTGTTGTCCCCGCGCGAGCTGACGTTCGTCCTGCCGACGCTTTGCATGCGAGTTTTCACCCCCTTGGCGGCAGCCTGCACGCCGCAGCAGACGTGCCGCCAGGCACGAGCATTGACGCGCACAACTATGCGCGCGCGGCCCACCTCCTGCCGGCAGAAATCCTGCAGTTAGTGCAAGCCGGGGATTTTCCCCTGAGGGTGCAAGAGACCACCGATCTGCCGCCCCGCGCCTCCTACATCGCAGCCACGCTCGAACGGTCCTTCCAGGTGTCGCTCGACAGTGGGTACACGATCCATCAGTACACCGGCGGACGGCCTTTCCCGGTGCTGGATCCTGGGGACCCGGCTGCGGGCGAGAAAGCCGCGTGGAATTTTCGCTACCGTGACATGCCGGATACCCTCGAGATGCGCGCCACCATGGACGGCGTCACCAATACCGGTGTCGTCGATCGGGCGAGTGTCGGTCGCATCCGGGTGCGCAACGGCATGGATCGGGTCGGGAACGAGGAGAACGATCGACAGTGGGCGAGCCAGGGGATTCGCACCAAGGCTTCCTTCGAAGCGCTGGCTCCCGCCGATATCGAAGGCATGATGCGGATCACCACCTATTACGACAATCAGCAACACCAGACGGTCGATATCGTCTACACTCCACAGAGCCGGCGGACGCGCAAGAGCTACGTCAACATGCTGGCGCGCATGGGCGGGGGTCGCTTCGATATCCTCCAAGAAGAACAACCGCCGTTCTTCTTTAGCGGCTATCTCTCCGACTACCACTGGATCTATAAAGGGGAACAGACCGCGCTCGTCCCCGGTTTTCTGCGCGCTGCCCAGGTCACCTTCGGTGGGAAGAACAACTGGTACCCGCAGGTGCCTTGGGAGGTGCGGCGCGTGGTGGTGATCGAAGCGGTGCCGAAGCGAGACCACCCCTATCCGCGACGCCTCTTTTATCTCGATGCCCAAACATACACTCCCCTCTACCTCCTCAGCTACGATGCCCGGGGTGCGTTCGTGCGGCTCTCGCTCATCGTGCACGGCCATCCGGATTTCGTGCCCGGCACCAACGGCATCCGTCTGCCGGTGCCGCTCGGGGCGACCTGGATCAATTTTGCCCAGCAACACGCCTACCGCATGATCGCCGATCGCCCGATCTTTGGCGGCGCGTTATCACCACGGCGCTTCGAGCTGATGGAACTGCTGCGCAAAGGCAAATAGCTGACGCCGCTCAGGGCAGGACTCTCAGGCTGGGGACGATACACTACCAACCTGGGCAGCGGTCGTTGGCCACAGCAGGAGGGGAGCAGCGGCAGCGCCTCCATCGCGCGCTGGCCAGCTCTCCCTTCTGCCAGCGCTCGGGCGGCGTTACGCCGCGGCTTGTGGCCCGTTCAAGAGTCGGTTGGCTTCCAACAGCCAGTTACCGCTGGAGTATTCGTCCTGGACAAGCGAGCGGAGCAGCTCTTTGCTCTGCTGATCTTCCTGGATCTGGTCGATGACGTCGGTGATGAACTTCAACACCTTGGGTAAGTCCTGAATCTGCTTGGCCACGTGCTGGAGCTTTTCGGCATCGGTCTTGTCCTTGGACGCGTAGAAGGCCATCTCCTTCTCCCGCTGCTGCGGCGAGACCGTACACTGCGGCACGCCACCGAGCTCGCGCAGCCGCTCTTCCAGCAGCTTGGCATGGTACGCTTCCCGCTGCTGAATCGCGCGCAAGCCTCCTTTGACGCACTCCTGATCGCTCACCTCGCTCCAGCATTTCAGATACTCCGCGGCGAAGCTCTCCGCGCACCGATACTCGTCCAAAAAATGCATGAGCATCTCGCGCTCGCTGGCGTAGGATTTGCCGTTAAACACATACTTGCCTCCGCCCGCCTGCAGCTCGCGCATCTGTTCCTCGAACAGCTCGTCCGAGATCAGCCCCTTGCGATAGGCTTTCAACAACTGGCGAACTTCGAAATCTACGGTTGCCATCACGAACCTCCTTCGTCGTATGGAATATGGTGCACCCGCAGGTGCACGTCGCTCTTCCACCAGCGATACCAGGGGGTGGACCCTCCTGCTCGCGCTTGCCTGACCGTCTCTTCTGGTCGCGATTTTTCTCTTCCCACCTCCCTTCTTTCCTGGGAAGAAACATCCCAGGCAGATATTGGCCGTGGACAGCCCCCTGACCCCTCCGCCTCACGCCTTCATCAGCAACTCGATCAACTGCCGGCACTCTGGCGGCGAGAGCTTGAGGTTGTGACCGCTGATCTTCTCATCCGCCTGCCGGTGTAGCCGTCGCCCTTTCTCGGTCAGGGTGATGTACACCACCCGCTGATCGTCGGACCGACGCTCCTTCCTGACCAGTCCCTTGTCGACCATTTTGTTCAACAGGCGAGACACATTGGGATTGTCATCGATCAGCGCCGCCCGCAGCTGGTTCACGGTCATCTTCTCTACCGGCTCAGTGTCCAAGAAATGCAACACGCTCAACTGCGCGCGACTGATGCCAAACTCTTTGAGCGCCCGTTCGACAAAGTTGTCGATCTCTCGTGCAGTGCAACCGATCAGCACTGCCGCCTTATCGCGCAAAGGAAAGTCGGAGTCGTATACTTTTTGCTTGTTCGCCACAGAACCCTTGTCGATCTTCCCTCGACTACCGTCCTAGGATGAATCTTCCTGGGAAGATTATTGACCGTTCCCCTCGGGGTCAAGTCCCCTCAGCCCCCCACCTGTGCACGCGCGTGCCACCGGGTGGCCCTCAGAGGAGAAACCCGCCGGCGAGCAGGAGCCCAAAGAGCAGGTGGAGTTGTGCTGTCCGCTTGAGGACTGGGTTGAGGGCGCGGCCTGCAGCGCCGCACCCTACCCTGCGCACCAACGAAAGCGCAACCGGAACGGTCACCCAAGCGAGCCAGCATCCTCGCGGCAAAACGTTGCCCATCACAAAGACCGCGACCAAGCCGTAGGGGAGCAACAGCAAAAGGATATACTGCAGGCGGGTCAGTGCAGGACCGAGACGGACGGCGAGGGTATACTTGCCGGCCTGCCGATCAGTTTCTACGTCTCGTAAATTGTTCACCACCAAGATCGCCGTGACCGTGCAGCCTACCGGCAGCGCCGCAGCGAGCGCAACGCCACTGAAGCTGCCGGTTTGCACGTAGGCGCTCCCCATGACCGCGACAAGCCCAAAGAAGACGAAAACGGCCACATCGCCCAACCCATGGTAGCCGAAGGGCCAGGGACCGCCGGTATAGGTAATCCCAGCAGCGATCGAGCAGAGGCCGATCAGCAAGATCGGCCACCCCCCAACTGCGACGAGATACAGGCCAATCACCCCCGCGAGCGCAAAACTCGCGATCATCGCCGACCGCACCTGCCGGGGTGACGCCAGGCCGCTTTGAGTGACGCGAGGAGGTCCCACGCGCTGGGCGGTATCCGCCCCCTGCTCGAAATCAAACAGATCGTTCGCCAAGTTGGTGCCGATTTGAATGAGCACCGCAGCCGTCAGGACGGCGAGAAAAGACACCAGGGAGAAAGCCCCCTCGTACAGACCCACCGCGGTTCCGACCAGCACGGGTGCGACAGAGGCGGGCAAGGTGGCAGGTCGTGCAGCCATCACCCACACCTGCCACGAACCAGCAGGGACAGAAGGAACAGGCGGCGCCATCAACCTCAGCACTGCGGAGCCGTGAGACGCAATACGCCAGCAACGCATTGCGTCCCTTCTTTGCTTCCTCTATACGAATGGAGGTATCTGTATCCGAGCCCTGCAGAGGAGGCAATGCCGGGAGGCAAAATCGTCGTGCTCTTGTTGGGTGTTGTCCAGCTGCAGCTGCTTGCCGTGCCAGTGACAGCCGCAGTCGATGACCAGCGCGCGCGGGAGATCGTGGACCGGGTCGACCGTATGCTCCGAGGCGATTCCAGTGTGGGCACGGTTGAGATGCAGATCGTGACGGCCCACTGGCGTCGCACCCTGTTGCTCCAGATTTGGTCGCGCGGGACGGAGGAGGCGCTGATTCGCGTCGTCAAACCCGAGAAAGAGGCCGGCACGGCAACCTTGAAGGTCGGCAACAACATCTGGAATTACCTCCCCAAAGTGAATCGCACGATCAAGATCCCGACCTCGATGATGATGGCCTCGTGGATGGGAAGCCATTTCACCAACGACGATCTGGTGAAGGAAAGCCGCTTGATTCACAACTATTTCGTCGCCCTCTCTTTCGCCGGGGAACGCAACGGAGTCGCCGTGTACGAGTTTACCCTGACCCCCAAGCCCGAGGCCGCGCTCGTCTGGGGCAAGGTCATCCTGGAAGTCCAGCAGGAGACGCTGCTCCCAACCTGGCAGCGCTACTACGACGAGGACGGCACCCTCGTCCGCGAGTTGGTGTTCTCCGACTACCGTCTCATGGGAGGACGGCGGATTCCTACCCGCTTAGCCATGTTCCCGACGGACAAGCCAGGTGAACAGACTGTTATCATCTATCGTGACCTGACGTTCGACGTCCCGCTCGGCGACGACACCTTCTCACTGCGGAATCTGGAGCGATGAGACGACCTCTCTGGCAGATTGCCTGGCGCAATCTCGGACGCAACGCCAAGCGTACTGCCATCACCGTCGCTGCCATCGCCCTCGGCTACGCCATGTTGTTGCTCTTCGCCTGCCTGCTCGAGGGCATACGGCAGCAGATGATCGAGAACGGCACTGGCTTGGTCCTCTCCCACCTGCAGGTGCACGCACCGGACTACTACCCGGACCGCTCGCTGTACCACACCTTGGGTGGGCCAGAGGGAACGGACGTGCAGAGGCTCCGTACCGCGCTCGAGACGCTCCCTGCAATCCGCGCTGCCTCGCCGCGGGTATACGGCTATGGCTTGGTCAGCACCCATGAGCATTCTGCCGGTGCCGAACTGTTGGGCGTGGAGCCTGCACTGGAAGTGCGCGTCACGACCTTGCACACCCGTCTGCTCCAGGGGCACTACCTGGACGAACAAGATCCGCAAGGGATCGT
>JANWXO010000196.1 GCA_025057295.1 Candidatus Binatia bacterium
GGTAACGGGGGCAGGCGACTTCCTCCCGCCCTACGCCGGCAATCTGGATATTATGACCGCGGCGGCGGTGCGCGTCGGGGAAGAGATCGCCCGCCACCTGCGGGCGAGCACGCAGCGGGAGGCGGCGGCCGCACCGGCGTGACTGGGAGGATGGAACAGGAGAGCAATGATGCGCGTTTACATCACCGATGTCACTTTGCGCGATGGTGATCATGCCATGGCGCACCAGTTTTCTCTCCAGCAGATCGACGCCATTGCACGCGGGCTGGACGCGGCCGGGGTCGATATCGTCGAATGTTCCCATGGGGATGGGCTGGCCGGCTCCTCTATCCAATACGGCATGAGCCGGGAGCGCGAAGAGGATATCTTACGCACGGCTGCTACGGCCCTGACCCGTGCCAGGCTGGCCGTTTTGTTGTTGCCGGGGATCGGCACCAAACACGACCGCAAACGCGCGGCGCAGCTCGGCGCGAGCGTGGCACGTATCGCCACCCATTGCACCGAGGCGGACATCGCCCAGCAGCACATCGGCTTGGCCAAAGAGTTGGGGATGCGGGTGGTGGGGTTCTTGATGATGGCGCATATGGTACCGCCCGCCACGCTCGCGCACCAGGCGCGCCTGATGGAGTCGTACGGGGCCGACTGCGTCTACGTGGTCGATTCGGCGGGTGCGATGGTGACACCAGAGGCACGCGAGCGCGTGCGGGCGCTGCGGCAAGCGTTACAGTGCGACGTGGGCTTCCACGCCCACAATAATTTGTCCCTGGCGGTAGCGAACAGTCTGGCTGCCATCGAAGAAGGGGCGACCCACATCGACGCCTCCACCTGCGGTCTCGGTGCCGGGGCCGGGAATACCCAGACCGAGGTGTTGGTCGCGGTGCTGGAGCGCCTGGGCTATGAGACGGGGATCGATCTCTCGCGTCTCATGGATGTGGCCGAGGAGCTGGTGCGCCCGATCATGCCCCGCCCGCAGATCATCGACCGCGATAGCCTGACGATCGGCTACGCAGGAGTCTACTCCACCTTCCTGCTCCACGCCAAGCGGGCAGCCAAGCAGTTCGGTGTCGATTCGCGCGCGTTGCTGGCGGAGTTGGGACGGCGCAAAATGGTGGGCGGACAGGAAGATATGATTATCGACGTGGCGGTCGAAATGGCGGAAGCCAGGCAACGTGCAGGGAACACCGCGGTGTCGTGAAAGGAGTGACAGCTATGGAGATGGCCGCACTGGAAGCAGGGGCGTACATCGAGGTCAAAGGGATCAAGACGTTTTATCACCACGCCGGCAGCGGCAAGCCGGTCGTGTTGATTCATGGCTCTGGCCCCGGCGTATCGGCCTGGGCCAACTGGCGGCTGGTGTTGCCCGAGCTGTCGCGCCACTTCGCCGCCTATGCGCTGGATGTGATCGGCTTCGGCAAGACCGACAAGCCGGCGGACTGTGCCTTCACCCATGACGACCGTGTGAATCACGTCATCAATTTCATCGAGACCTTGCGGATCGCTCCGGTATTCCTGATCGGCAACTCGATGGGGGGCGCGCTGGCACTGGCCATCGCCGATCGCCGCCCGGATCTGGTGGCCAAGATGGTCTTGATGGGAAGTATAGGGATCTCCTTCCCCATCACCGAGGGATTAGCTGAAGTGTGGGGCTATACACCGAGCCTGGAGAAGATGCGTCGCCTCATCGACCTTTTTGTCTTCAACAAAGCGCTGGTCACCGATGAACTCGCCAAACTCCGCTACGAAGCCAGCATCCAGCCGGGCTATCAGGAAGCCTACGCCAAGGCATTTGCCCCTCCCTTGCAGCGACACATCGAGGCGATGAGCATTCCCGAGGAGCGTATTCGACGGATCCAGACGCCCGCGTTCTGTATCCACGGTCGCGAGGATCGGATCATTCCGCTGGAGGTGGGACTGCGCATCTATCGCCTGTTGCCCCATGCCGACATGCATATCTTCGGCGAGTGCGGCCATTGGACGCAGATCGAGAAGACGGCAGATTTTAACGCGCTGGTCATCCGCTTCTTTCAATCGTAGCTGACGGAGGATGCTATGAGTGTCATGCGTTTAGGTTTCGTCCAGGTGCGGGAGACCGATGTGGAGAAGGCGGCTGCCTACTACACCTCGGTCCTGGGCTTGCAGCAGGTCGCCCAGCAGGATGGGCGTTACTATTTCAAAGCTTGGGATGAATACGACCATCATAGTGTGGTCATCGAAGGCGGGGGACTGGGCTTGGTGAAGATGGGCTATAAGGTGGAGCGCGAGGACGAGCTGGCGCAATTGGAGAAGAAAATCGAAGCCTTTGGCCTGCCCGTGCGCCGCGTGGCGAAGGGGGAAAACCTGGCCATCGGTCAGGCTATTCGCTGTACCTTGCCGTCGGACCACGTGCTGGAGCTGTACGCCACGGCAGAGCAGCCTGGGACCCAGGTGGGCACTCTCAATCCCGCTCCGTGGCCGGCAGAACAGCGGGGTATAGCGGTGTCCCGCTTGGACCATCTGCTGTTGACGGCCGAGGATGTTCGGACAGCCGCCGATTTCTTCACCCGCATACTCGGCTTCCACCTTAGCGAGCGCATCATCACTGACTACAAGACCGAGGAGATGCTGGGGGCGTTTCTCTTCTGCTCCAATAAAGCGCACGATATCGCCTTCATCAAAGGACCGAACGGCAAGCTCCACCACTTCGCCTTCTGGCTGGAGAGCTGGCACGACATCCTGCGCGCCGGCGATATCCTGGGGCGCGAGGGGTTGAAGATCGACTTCGGTCCCACCCGCCACGGTATCACCCGCGGCACGACGATCTACTTCTTCGGTCCCAACGGCAACCGCAACGAGGTATTCTCCGGCGGTTACATCGCCTACCCCGATTTTCCCTGTATCACCTGGACGGCGGACCAGCTCGGCCGGGGAATCTTCTACATCCACCAGGAGGTCAACGAACGGTTCAGTACGTACGTAACCTAAAACACACGCCGCGGTCGCGTACGCCGTTGACCGCAAAGGAGGGAGACGTATGGCGCGACAATACACGCTGGACGATGTCCGAGCGTTCGCCCGGCAGTGCAGCAACTGGGGGAAGTGGGGAGCCGAGGACGAGCTCGGGACACTGAACTACATCACGCCGGAGAAAGTGCGCCAGGCCGCGCAGCTGGTGAAGAAAGGCAAGGTCATTTCTCTGGCCATTCCCTTCGACAACAAAGGTCCGCAAACCGGCGGCTTTGGTCGCTTCAACCCGATCCATCTGATGACGCTGAGCGGCGCAGATGCGGCGGCCGGGGCGCAGGACTTCTTGCCGGTCACCCGGGGGGCGGACGATGTCATCATTATGCCCCTGCAGTGCGCCACCCAGTGGGACTCGTTGGCCCATATCTTCTTCGAGGGCAAGATGTACAACGGCTACGACATGCGGCTGGTCAGCGGCCTGGGGGCGCAGAAGAACAGCATCGCCAAATGCAAAGACAAGGTCGTGAGCCGGGGCGTGTTGTTGGATATGCCGCGCTACAAGGGGAAGAAGTGGTTGGAGCCGGGGGAGGCGATCTACACGGAAGATTTGGACGGCTGTGCCGCTCACCAGGGGGTGAGCATTGGGACGGGCGATATCGTGCTGATCCGCACCGGGCAGCTGGCGCAGGTGCGCGAGAGGGGCAGTTGGGGCGATTATGCCGGTGGGAGCGCGCCCGGTCTCAGCGTGACCACCGCTCCCTGGTTTTACCACAAGCAGGTCGCGGCGATGGCGACCGATACGTGGGGAACCGAGGTGATTCCCAACGAAACCCCGGAAGTCTTCCAGCCGCTCCACCCGATCCTCATCGTGCACACGGGGTTGCTGATCGGAGAGATCTTCGATCTCGAAGAGCTGGCAGCCGATTGCGCCCAGGATGGCTGCTACGAGTTCCTCTTCGTCGCTCCACCTTTGCCCATCACCGGCGCGGTCGGTTCCCCGATTAACCCGCAAGCCATCAAGTAGAGGAGGCGGCGATGGACGACCTGCGACAAAAAGTCGAGGAGTTGTGGGACCGCGAGCAGATCAAGGAGCTCACCTACGCCTACGGCCGCTGTATCGAACGGCAGGATGCGGAGGGGATGGCGCAGCTCTTTACCGCGGATGGAGAGATCGACTTTACCAGCTTAGGTAGAGGCGTACATAAAGGCCACGAGGCGATTCGCGCCTTCTATGCCAGCACCTGGCCGCTACGGGTCAAGCCCTTTTTTACCAATCACATGATTACCTTCCACGGTGCTGGACGGGCCAGCGGCACCTGTTGCTTCGAGAACCGGGCCGTGCAAGGGGAGGAGAGCATGATCGGAGCGGGCCGCCTGCACGACGAGTATGCAAAGGTTGATGGGGTGTGGAAGTTTCGCTCGCGCAGGGTCGAGCTGTTCTATTTCGTTCCGTTGCGGGAAGGCTGGGCGAAGGTTCTGAAATGAGGAGGTGCCTATGGCGGCTGTGACACAGTTGGGATATTTGGGCTTGAGCGTCAGCAACGTGGACGAGTGGGAACGCTTTGCCGAGAGCATTCTGGGGCTGCAGAGCAACGGCCGCGATGGCGATGGGTCGCTGTTCCTGCGCATGGACGAGTATCACCATCGCTTCGCCCTGCACCCTACGGGCAAGGATGACCTGGCATACATCGGCTGGGAGGTAGCGACGGAAGAAGCGTTGCAGGAGATGGCCGCGCAGCTCACCGCGGCTGGAGTGGCGGTACAGCACGGCACGCGGGAAGAGGCCGATGCCCGCCGGGTCGCTGGGCTCATCAAATTTACCGACCCGAGCGGCATTCCCTCAGAGATTTTCTACGGACCGCTGGTGCTGTTCGACCGACCCTTTCACTCGCCGCGGCCAATTTCCGGGTTCAAGACGGGGGAACAGGGGCTGGGCCATTTCGTCATCTGGGTGGATGATTTTGCGCGCAGCCTGCATTTTTACCGCGACGTCTTAGGCATGCGGATCAGCGACTTTGTCAGATTCGCACCCGCTCCGCAGGTACAGTTGAACGTTGTCTTCTTCCACTGCAATCCTCGTCACCACTCGCTGGCCTTCGCCACACTCCCGCAGGCATCGCCCAAGCGTCTGCATCACTTCATGCTGCAGGTGCAGTCGCTCGACGACGTGGGATCGACGTACTATTTGTGTCAGGACCGCAACGTGCCGATCGTCATGAGCCTGGGGAAACATACCAACGATCACATGGTGTCGTTCTATCTCCGCACGCCGTCGGGCTTTGCCGTGGAGTACGGCTGGGGGGCGCGGGAAGTGGACGATCGTACCTGGCAGGTACAGGTGCACACTGCGGGCAGTATGTGGGGACATCGGGGCAGTTTGTAGCCCCGCTGGGCAGTCACCGGGGGGCGACTGTACGGAGTCGCGCGGTGGGCAGCGGAGCTATCTGCCTCCAAATATTTCGGCAAAAGACCGGATCTGTTCCTCTAGGTCCCGGTCGTACCTGATGACGACGACCCGATAGCCCCGTTGTATAAGCTCGCCTCGCACCGCGCGATCCCGCGCCGCTTGCGCCGGCTCGTCGTGCACCGCACCGTCGCAGAACACGCACACGTTCGGCCCATAGAAAAAGTCCGGGATACACGGTGGCGCCGGGATCGGCTTTTGCGCTTCGTCAGGGAGCCGATAGCCACCGTCGGCCAGTACATCGAGGAACCGGCGCTCGAGCTCGGACCGCGAGTCGGTCAGCGACCTCAACCACGCCAGATGTTCCTCCCGGGACCTGCCCTGCACCCGCAGCGCAGTCCGGCTTTCGGCCAGCTCCAGTAGCGTCTGCCGAATTTTGTGCCGGTCGAGAGTCAGGGCCTCCTGCTGGTTCCCGAAGCTCAAGAGGCACTCGTAGCAGGCCGCGTGGCAGTCGAGTTTGCCGTCGTTGCCCTCGAAATGGCAGATCTCGAGGGCGCAGCGCGCGAGCTCGGCCAAGGCGTCCGGCTCTTCCACGAGCCTGCGCAGCACCCCGGCGCCGCCCTCGGTCGCCTCGTAGAGCAAGATCGCTCGATGCTCGTCCCGGCCGATGGGTTCGGCGGCAAGTTCGGTTTCTTCGAGCTGGAAGGTTTCCTCCAGCCCCCGCTTGAGCGCGTAGCGGAGCGTCGCCTCCAGCGAGTCATCGGCACGCCACTCTGCCAGGAGCGGGCGGACGAGAAGGAGAT
>JANWXO010000197.1 GCA_025057295.1 Candidatus Binatia bacterium
AAAGACGAGCACGGCGATCGCACCGACCCAGTATTCGATGCGCCGGATATTGTGCTGCAACACGGCGACGGAGTCGGCAAAAAAATATCCGAGACCGACCATTACTGGCACGCTCACCAAAGCGGCGAGGCCATCCCACAGCAGAAATTGCCAGCCTGGCATCTTCATCGCTCCTGCGATCAGGTGGGTGGGGGCGCGCAAGACGGTGAGGTGGCGTACCAGGAAGACCGTGCGGTTGCCGTAGCGAGCAAAGTAGCGTGCGATGCGCTCTTGCCGCGCGGGGGTCAGAAACCGGAGTACCCACGGGTGGCGGAGCACGAGATAGCCAAACCGGCGGCCGAAGCTGTAGACGATGATATCTCCGGTCAGCACGCCGACATACAGGATGGGAATCACCCGCTCGAGGTCGAGCACTCCCTGATGGGCTAACACCCCAGCCGTGATCAACACCAGGTCTTCCGGGATGGGGGCACCGAGACCGGCGAGCACCAGCGCGGCGAAGAGGCCGAGAGTGGTAAACTGGGCCAGATAGGTGCCGAGAAATTCCATCATACGTCGGTGACGCACCGGAGGTCCGGCTGCATGGTCTTTGATTAGCGGTTTTCACACGAAATGCTAGGGCAGGCGAGCTGCCGCAGAGTCTCTTGCCGCCCTGCCGAGAGATTTGGCACGCCTGTCTCCCGCATGGTACAGTGCTCCACAATACTATGAGAGGAGGAACGCTCAATGCCCGTCAAACCAGGTTGGCAAGGACGGTTTTTTGAGGACTTCGAGATCGGCGATATTTACCGCTGCCGTTTGGGTCGCACCGTCACCGAGGCGGATAATATCTGGTTCACTCTGCTCACCTGTAATACCAACCAGATCCATTTCAACAACGAGTACGGCAAGCAGACAGAATTTGGACGGTGTTTGATCAATAGCGGGCTCACGCTGGCGATCGTGGCGGGCCTTGGTGTTGCCGACGTCAGCGAAAACGGCTTTAACCTGGGGTGGGAGAACATCACCCTGCCCAATCCGGTCTTTGCCGGCGATACGCTGTATTCCGAGTCCGAAGTACTGGACAAGCGTGAGTCGAAGTCGAAACCCCAGTGGGGGATTATTAAGGTGCGTACACGCGGCTACAAGCAGGACGGGACGCTGGTGGTCGAATACACACGCAACGTGATGGTGTGGAAACGGGCGTACGCACCGTCACGTGATCTATTCCCGACACCCAAAGAGGCGTGAACAGTCGCGTGGGTGCCACCTCTAGGCTGAGCACGCAGGGACACCCTGCGCTCGATTGCGAGGCTCGCCGGCCGGTCTGGCTGGGTAGTTCGCTGACCGTCCAGGCCTGGCGGAGCGGGGCAAGGCACCGTGCGCGTGCTGGATTCTGGCCTCAGTGGGCTGGGTGAGAAGTTCTCTCGCGATCCGGACGCTCGGAGCGGGACGGCTAGCGCACGCTGTACGACACCAGCTCGGTGACACTTTTGATCGGGGTGCCCTCGCCTTCGCTACTGATCGCTCTCACCAGCCCAACCCCTGGAGCGTACCACTCGACATGATGGAGTTGGTAGCCGATGACCCGCTTTTTGGGATCGAGAAAGCGATTGGCAGACACAGTTTCGACGCGCAAACAGTTGCGGAAGACGCCGGCCACCACGCGCACCTCTTCCGGGTCAATCGACGCTTTCACCGAAGCTGTCATCGTCTGTCCACCGTTCATCGGCCAGGCATGCGTCTGCAGCCCGATCTGCCACTGGGTATCGCCCCAATACGGGCTGGGGAGGATTTGTTCCGTGCCTGCGCCGAGTTTTGTGTCCCAAATTTTTTCCCCATCGGAATCGAGCCAGAGATACCGGTGCAGAAAGCCATCCCGGCGAAAATACGCGACCGTACTTCTGGCCTCTGGCGCAGTCGTGGTGAGCGGTTCGTATTCCTCCTGCACCACGTACGCTTTTCCCCCAAACAGAGGAAGATCTTCTTTCACTACCGTCCCTTTCATGTAGTAGAGGTAATCCCCACCGGAGAAGATCACCAGGTGAGTCCAGGAGTTATGCATGGCCAGGGGGAAGAAGTCGGTCCCGCTCATCGGTGGCGGGGGCGCAAGCGCAGTCACCACCGCCCAGATACTGAGAATCACCGCGGTGGAGACAGCAAAGACCCGACTCATATGAGGACTCACTATACTCATTGCCAGGCGGGTCTACAAGTGCAAATGGCGAGAGAAGCAGGGGGTGAGACCCGGTGGGGTGTCTGTGATGAAGAGAGCATCCGGAAAAAGCGCTGGTGTTCCAGGGGCTGATTTCACAGCTCCGCAGCTCCGGTGTCTATAACAGTGATGAACATGCACGCGGTACGGCGATCGAGCCAGCCACTCCCCTTTCCGGAGGTCGTCACGCGACATCAACAAGCAGTGTATCGCTACCTGTACCGCTGTACCCGTAACCCACAGGATACGCAGGATCTCTTCCAGGAGACCTTCTTGCGTGCGTATCGTGCCTACGCGGCGCTTCCGGCCGATGCCGATCACCGTGCCTGGCTGATGCGGATTGCGATAAATCTATCCAAGAACTATGTCCGCGACCGCCGCCGCCGGATGTTGGTGGAGGAGAACCGAGAAAGTGAGGAAAAGGGCGAGCTCCTCCTGAAGACAGGTATGGATACGGAGGAGACGATGATTGCACGCGAGACGGCCCAGAGGCTTCTAGCGGCCATCGATGCACTTCCGTTTCGTCAGCGGACAGCGCTGATACAACGGCAGTTCGAAGGGCTTGAATATCATGTCATCGCCAACAACCTCGCCTGTTCACCTGAGGCGGCGCGCGCGCACGTCTACCAGGCGCTGCGGAAGCTCCGCCTCTGCCTCCCGGCCTCCGTGGCTCAACTGCAAAAGGAGTAAGCCATGCGGAATCCGCTTTCCTCTCGACTTCCTTGCGGGATGTGCGAAAACGATCTCATTGCCGAAGCGTTCGCAGAAGCGGCCCCGATAACCAGTCGGCAGGTTAGCTCCCACGTCGCCACGTGTCGCGCTTGCGCGGCGCTCTTGGAACAGTACCGCCAGCTACGCGTGCAATTCCACACCTTGCCGATTCCCGGCGTCTCCGTCTCTGGGCTCCATGCCGCCCGCCGCGCCCTCGATGTGCGGCTGGGAAACCTGACACGGCCCCGCCTCTTCCTCGGGATCTGGCATTCACCGGTCGGGGAGATTCGCATCGGCAAGACCGACACAGGCATCGCTCTCGTCGAATTCGTCAACCCAGCAGCGCCTCGCTCGTTGCCTCCGGCTCTGCGACAAACCTTTGTCGTCGAAAGTGGTGGACAGGAGATCGCCGAGCTGGTGCACAAGCTTGCAGACTATTTGAGCGGCAAACGGCGCGACCTCGGCTGGATCGTCGATGACGCTCTGGTGCGGAGCGATTTTCAACGGCAGGTGCTGCAGGCGACTGCCGCTGTGCCGTATGGCACAGTGGTCACGTACCAGGGACTCGCTGCGGCAATCGGGCACCCGAAGGCCGTGCGGGCGGTTGCCCAAGCGCTGCGGCATAACCCCGTGCCAATCCATATTCCCTGCCATCGTGTCGTCGGCAGCGACGGCAGCCTCACAGGGTATGCGGGCAATCGGCTGGAGATCAAAAAGCGCATCCTCGAGGTCGAAGGGATCCCAGTGACAGAGACAGCAAAAGGACCGCTGGTCGTCAAGGATCGCATGTATGTCGGCTGGCGCCGCGACCACTGCTTCTGCCGTCCCGGCTGTCCCTCGCTGAAAGACCAGCCTGCGGGAGACCGTGTGCTCATCCCTTCGCGCATCCGCGCCGAAGAAATGGGCTATGTCCCTTGTAACATCTGTCGGCCGGATGCGCATCCGCTCCCGGAAGTGTCTCCTCCCCCAAGCGAGGCATGAACCCAATATCCTGGTACGCCCTGTGCTTGTAGAAATCTTCCTGTTGCGCTAACAGCACTGCTATGGGTTGCTCCCTCAATCCCGTGTTAGCTTTCGGGGCTTTCCTCCTCGCTCTTTGGGGATGTGCTCCTACGCCTGCTTCTCGATCTCAGGCGGTTCCTCCTGAGTTGCAGGCTACCGTTGCCCAGTTAGTGCAGGCGGCCGAAGCCTTTGACCTGCCCCGCATCTTGGCCGTGTACGCCGACGATTTTGTCAGTGGCACGGGCCGCTCGAAAGAGGCGGTGGCAGCGATCTTGTCGCAGCTGCAGGCTAACCGCGTATCCCTCAGGGTTGAGCATACGGAGCTCGAAAAAGTCACCCCTACCACGGCAACCCTCCGCACCCGGATTCGTCTGCGCTATGCGGACTGGTTCCACACTCTAGGGGAGGGAGAAGTCGTGATTACCGACGTGCTGCTCCACTGGCTGCGCAAAGAGGCGCAGGGGTGGCGGATTTACACCGACCGGCGCATTGCTAGCTATCGGGACGGGCGTTTTGGTCCCCAGCCGCCGAACGTCGAGCTTGTTGTCCCCGAGACCCTCCCTCTGGACCCGGTCTATCCGGTCCACATTACTGTCCGTCGTGAGACCGGTAGAACCTACCGCGTCATGGTCGGCAACTATACCGAAGATCCCGGGATCTTACCGCCACCAGACATCAGCGCTGTCCTCCCTCCTGACGGTGGGCTGACGGCGACCCTGATTCCCAATCCTCGGCGACTGAGCGAGATCGTGCGCGTAACGGTGATCGCCGCTGATACGAGCGGTCAATGGGTGGGGGCAGCAACGCTCTCCAAGCTGGTGCCCGGTGCGCAGCCGTCCCCTGAGCGCACTGCGTGACACTTGCCCGAAGGAGTGACTGTGTCGGCAGAAAACAAAGCGGTGTTCCGTCGCTACTTTGAAGAGGTGTTAAACGCGGGCAACCTGGATCTGGTAGACGACCTGATCGCCCGCAGCTATGTGAGCCACTACCCGACGGGATACGATTTTGGCGGCGGTCCAGAAGGGGTGAAACAAATTGTGAGTGCAGTGCGGACAGGGTTTCCCGACGTCCACTTTACCGTTGAAGACGTGATCGCCGAAGGCGATAGAGTCGTCGGGCGGTGGACATTCCGCGGCACCCATCAGGGCGATTTTATGGGCATCCCGCCGACCGGCAGGAAAGTCTCGGTGATGGGGATCGCGATCTATCGCATTGCCCGCGGCAAGATCGCCGAGGCGTGGGTGGCGTGGGACGCGATGGGACTGATGCAACAGCTCGGTGCCGTTCCATGAGCTCGCGTCCATGGTCCCTCGTTGCACGGCGGGGAACGACCGCGCACGTGGCAGGGCGCTGTCCTCGCTTTTTCCTCCACGTGTACCGTCTCGTGGCTCAGGTTCCGAGAGGGAAGGTAGTCACCTATGGCCAGGTCGCCGCCCTCCTCGGCGCACCACGCGCCGCACGAGCGGTAGGGACAGCGCTCCGCTATCTCCCCCCTGCCCTCTCACGGCGGGTCCCGTGGCAGCGCGTGATCAACGCCGCAGGAGGGATCAGCCTGCGCGGCGATCTGTTGCGTGCCGAGGAACAGCGCTGGCTCCTCGAGGAGGAGGGAATTTCCTTCGACCGGCATGGCAGGGTGGACCTGCGGACATACCGCTGGCCAGGCCCCAAGCGCAACAAGGCGGTAGAATGGAAAACTCGCCTGTGAGAGACGCTCGGGGTCCTGGCCTGCTCGCCTGGTGCTCTATACTCTCGTTCTCTCCCACGAGGATGCCGCGTCGAACAGTGCCTACGCTGCTAGGGAATCAGCACCAGCTTGCCAGTGGACTGCCGTGACTCCATATAGCGATGCGCTTCCGCAGCCTCGGCCAGCGGGAAGGTTTTGCCGATCAGCAGTTTCAACTTGCCGTCGCGCATGAGTTGGAACGACTTGTCGATCCCTTCCCGGTGTTTCTCCGGCATGGCGGAAACGGTGTAGAGGACAAAGCCGCTCACCTTGAGCGATTTTTGGAACAGCGTCATGAGGTTGAGCGGGTCGGGAATCCCACCTGCACGGCCGTAGAGGATGAGGTGCCCAAAGGGCGCCAAGCAGCGCAGTCCCTTTTCTAACGTCGGTTTCCCGACCGCATCGAGGATGACATCTACTCCTTTGCCGTCGGTCAGTTTGTTCGCTTCCTCGGCGAAATCTTGCGTGACATAGTTGATGACGGCGTCGGCGCCGTACTGTTTGACGAGAT
>JANWXO010000198.1 GCA_025057295.1 Candidatus Binatia bacterium
CAAGGCGTCGGTGAGCGCTTCGACGTAGTACGAGCCAGCAAGGGGGTCGATGGTATCTGCGACGCCGGATTCATAGGCGATGATCTGTTGCGTGCGCAAGGCGATGCGGACCGCCTCCTCGGTGGGGAGCGCAAGGGCTTCATCTTTGGAATTGGTGTGCAGGGAGTTGGTCCCACCCAACACAGCAGCCAACGCCTGGATAGTCACACGGATGATATTGTTATCCGGCTGCTGGGCGGTTAGAGTCGACCCCGCCGTTTGGGCATGGGTCCGCAGCATCCACGAGCGCGGGTCCTTGGCATGGAATCGTTCTCTCATGATTTTCGCCCATAGCCGGCGAGCAGCCCGGAATTTGGCTATCTCCTCGAAGAAGTTATTGTGCACGTTAAAAAAGAACGAGAGACGGGAGGCGAAGCGATCGACATCGAGCCCGGCGGCAATGGCCGCCTCGACGTAGGCAATGCCGTCGGCCAAGGTAAAGGCGATCTCCTGCGCCGCCGTCGAACCCGCTTCGCGCATGTGGTAGCCGGAGATGGAGATGGTGTTCCAGTTGGGCACCTGCTCCGCGCAAAAGGCAAAAATATCGGTGATGATTCTTAAAGACGGCCCCGGAGGGTAAATATAGGTCCCGCGGGCAATATACTCTTTGAGCAGATCGTTCTGAATGGTGCCGTTGACTTTGTCCCAACTCACCCCTTGTTTCTCGGCCACGACGAGATACATAGCGAGCAGGATCGCAGCGGTCGAGTTAATGGTCATCGAAGTGCTGACACGGTCGAGTGGGATCCCTTGCAACAAAATTTCCATATCCGCGAGCGAATCGATGGCGACCCCAGCACGCCCGACCTCCCCTGCAGCCAACGGATGGTCAGAATCGCGCCCCATCTGCGTCGGCAAGTCAAAGGCGACCGAGAGCCCGGTTTGGCCTTGGGCGAGGAGATAGCGGTAGCGTTTGTTCGACTCCTCGGCAGTGCCGAAGCCGGCATACTGACGCATCGTCCAAAACCGGCCACGGTACATCGTCGGTTGCACCCCACGGGTGAAGGGGTACTGACCAGGGAATCCCAGAGCGGTGGTATAGTCGAGCTGAGCGGTATCCGCCGGCGTGTATAACCGCTTGACCTCGATGCCGGAGCTCGTCTCGAAACGTTCCTGGCGTTCGGGCGTACGAGCCAGCGTCTTTTTCACCACCTTTTCTTCCCACTCCTGGTAGGCCTTGGCAACGGCACGCGGGTCATCCATGTGTCTCACCTCGAACTGAAGGTTGCGCCTTGTGCCTATAGCAAATCGTGACAAGAGACAACCCGGTGCAAAAAACCAGGCCGATGGAGAAGAACGCCATCGGCCTGGCAGACAGGAAGGGAAATGGAATCGCGCAAGGAGACGGTTGTAGAAGGGACTTATTCCACCTCTCCCTTTCGCGATTCCTGCTCTGTAGGCGGTTGTTCTTCTCCTCTCAAGATGCGCAGCAGCGCTTCCACCAGAGCAGGGTCGCCAGCCAGGATCAGACTATTGGTAGGCCAATAGGGGACAACGCGTACCCCGTAAGGAACAGCCCAGTTGAGGGTATAAGCGACTTCTTCGGCTTTGGCATAGCGGAGGGGAACTACTTCGATCCGGCTTTCTTGCAGCGCAGCCTGTTCGGCAGGCACGATCCACGTCCCTTCCTCCTTCACCAGCATGGTATAGCCATGGAGCGTCAGAGCGGATTGCAAGAGCCGTAACGCTTCAGCCGGCGATACAGCTTTGGCGGTCAGGAGGGTAATTTTTCCCTTTACCTGTTCAGGGTCGAAGAGAAAGGTCGTGCCCGTGAACTCGCCGACCCGTTTGATCACCAGGTGGAGGTCTGCGTTCTCGAATGTCAGGGTTCTCGTCTGTGCAAAGGCCGCGGCTGCGGACAGCCAGCACAGTGCCAGCAGAGGAAGGACGACCCTTTTCATACTCTCCGCCCCAGGGGGTTTCGGTGAACCCCTTTTTACCTCATCGACGACTCACGTGGAACTCCCCGGCGCATCCCTTATCGACCCAGATCCCACGCCAGTCGTAGCCCCAGGTATCGCCACGACGACAGGGAGCCTCCGACAGCTGGCGCACGAGACGCACAGGACCAGGGGTATTGACCCTGCACCGATTGTAGTTGAAATGTCTGCTCTCACACCGGACCGTACGCCCGGCGGGAAACCAGGGGGGCTCCTGTCCGTAGAAACCGTACGGTCCCCTCCATCTGCCAGAGTCTCTTCCATATCCATAGGAGTCGTCATCGTGTCCTCCGCGACGACTCCAGACTCGGAATACCCCGGCGCAGCCTTCATCGACCCAGATCCCGCGCCGGTCGTAGCCCCACGTCAGGCCGCGGCGGCAGGGAGTTTCCGACAATTGCCGTACCAGCTGCACCTCGCCGACAGAGCGAATCGGGCAGCGCTTGAAGTCAAAATGTTCGCTCTCGCAACGCACCGTGTGCTCCGCCCGAGCGGGGGAAGAGGCGAGCAACACCCCGAGTGTGGCGAACGCACCCAAGAGGACAGCACGAGACCACAGCATACAGGAACCTCCTTTCTGCAAGGACGCTACCTGTCTGCAACAAACACGAAAACCGTACGCTGGTCTCAGCGGACCGTATACAGCAAGACGCAAGAAGCCCTGAAAAGCCGACAGCCGGCACGTGATAGCAGGCTCAAGGGTTCATCAAAAACAGTCTGTAGGATGAGGATGCCGGGAGCGAGACTCGAACTCGCACGCCCTTGAGGGGCGGTGGATTTTGAGTCCACTGCGTCTGCCAATTCCGCCATCCCGGCACATCAGGAGTCGGAGCAGCCAAAGCCATCGCGGGTTCTATGGCCGCTGCTCATCATTGCCACCCGCCCTCGGCCCCCTGCCCGACCGGTTGCGGGGAATCCTACCTGAGAGCCTGACCTTTCGGCAAGCCCGCTCTCCTCAGCGCCCCTCATCGCCGGCTCCGCACATCCCCCAGGCTTGAGTTTTCTCCTGGACATGGGTAATGCCGACACAGCATACTCACGCAAAAGGAGGATCGCCGCCATGGCTGGACCGTTGGCCGGAATCCGGGTGCTGGATTTTTCGATCGTCGTGCAAGGCCCGCAGTGCGCTGCCATGCTTGCTGACCTGGGCGCGGATGTAGTGAAAATCGAGCGCCGTGACTACGGAGATCTCGCCCGTCTGATTCCTATCTCACCCCAGGATCGCCGCAGTGCCTATTTCTACGCCCATAACCGCGGCAAGCGCAGTGTCACCCTCGATATCACGCGCCCGGCTGGCGTCCAGGTGGCCTTGACTCTCATTAAGAACGCCGACGTAATGGTTAGTTCTTTCCGTCCGGGTGTTCTCGACCGCCTCGGGTTGGGATACGAGACGTGCGCAGCGGTGAACCCACGCCTGATTTACGCCACGGCGTCTGCATTCGGTCCCCAAGGGCCTGATTCTCACCGACCTGGCGTCGACTTAGTCGCCCAAGCGGTGGGGGGGTTGCTCGCTACGACCGGCCAGGATGGGGAATTTCCCTCCCCCGTCGGCGCCGTCATCGCCGACAGTGCAGGAGGGCAAAACTTGTGTATCGGAATCCTGGCAGCCTTACTGGCACGCGAGCGGACGGGACGCGGGCAGCGGGTTGACGCCTCGTTGCTGGGCGGTCAGATTTGGGCTCAGGCGGCAGAGCTGACCTACTACCTGATCGGCGGTGTCAAACTCGGTCGCGCGAATCGCGGACACGCGGCTCTGCCGCACCTCTATCGCGTGTTTCGTACTGCAGATGGGTATATCGTCATTGCCGGCGTCGGCGATCAAGAGTGGCCCGGCTTCGTGCGCGCGCTCGACCGCCCCGAGCTCGAACACGACCCACGCTTCGCTACGATCCTCGCCCGCATGCAACACCTCGCTGAACTGTACGCCATTCTCGATCCCCTCTTCGAAACCCGTACTACAGCCGAATGGTGCGCGCGTCTCCGCGCAGAGGACCAGCGATTCGCCCCGGTGAACGATTACGCTGCCGTCGCCGAGTATGAACAAGCCTATGCCAACGGGTATTTAGTCAAAACACTCCACCCCGAGTGGGGCCCGATTCGCGCCGTCGGGAATCCCATCACCCTGAGCCATACTCCTGCCCAACCCGCTGCCTGGGCACCAGAGCTAGGACAGCATACAGAAGAGGTGCTGCGAGAAGCCGGCTATTCGTGGGATGATATCGCCAAGCTGCGAGAAGAGCAGATTATCTAACACGGCGCGCTGCCTGTCCTGCACCGAGCGGCCCCTTCGGGAATGAGGAAAAGCGCTCAGCGGACGCGCTCCAGACTGCGCGGACCGACCGAGAGTTGCAGGTACTCGAGCACGTCCATGCCGAGCAACAAACGGCCAGGAAGCGGACCGACCATCACCGGCCAATCATTCACCGTTGCGGCGCCTACCTGTAAACGCGGCAGCCGTCCAATCCACCCACGGGCCATCCCTGTCACCCCTTGTAGCAGCGCATCTTGCATATGTTCCAGCGCCAATTCCTCCGCCAGGTCCTCGTCGATGAGCGTGATCTGTGCTCCCGTGTCGACCAACATCAGCACTTCGCGGGAGGCGCGCTCGCCTTCCAGCACCACCCGGACAAACTTCTGTGAGGGATCGTTGCGCAAAATCACCAATGGAATGCTCTCCACAGCCTGCATGGGGGGTGTGGTAGACAGAGGGCGTGTCGGGACGATGATGCGGTCAACTGTGTCGCTATGTTGTGCAGGCACGGCCGAGTCGGAGTAGTGTCGGATCCCCTTTTCGTCGGTCCAGGTATAAATCGTCGTCTGTGCCCACAGAGGGGAAAGTACACCAAGACACAGCGCGAGACAGCCTACCCCTCGCCATACGGGCACGGTCCGCCACTCTCCGATACGCCTGACAGAGATGCTCCACCGCATCGATCGCTCTCGCGCGTGCGTGCTGTCCTACGAGAGTGATCGGTTGGTTCGCCGTCAGGTTAAATTTTCCGCCGTCGTCAGGATGATAAATCCGCAAGAAAGTCTCGCACCGCCCGGACGAGCCCTTCGGGGTTATCGAGCATCACATGATGGTAGCTGTCTGCGACCTCGACCCCGCGGCCGTGGGGAAGCTGGCGCACGAGTTGGGCAAGCTTCTCGTCGGAGAGGACCGGACTGTACTGCGCGCGGACAATGAGTGTGGGGCAGGTAATAGAAGACAATAGAGGTCGTCCATCGATCGGTTCACGGAAGAGGGTTCTACGGTCCAGTTTGGCCACCCACTGACCGGATGGCCGCTGGGTAAAAGCGAAGGAGGCGAGCGCGCGCAACTTGTCCTCCGTAAGGCGTGTCTCGCGCGGGAGGAGTTGGAAACCCGCAATGGCCTCGGCTAACGACTCGTATTCTTTGGCCGGCTTTTCGCCCAGGCGACGCAAAAATCGCACGGCCGCCTCGGGATAGGCAGCGTCTGTGTCCACCAAAATCAAAGCGGTCAGCTCGCGCGCATACTGGGTCGCGTAGATCAGGGCGTTATGGCCGCCCATGGAATGGCCCATGAGGATCGGTTGCTGCAGGGCCAGAGTCTCGACGAACTGCCGCAGATCCGCCACGTAGTGGCGTGTCCCGTAGGCCGGGGGATCGGCATGGTCGCTGTCTCCGTGCCCCCGTTGGTCGAGCGCAAGCACGTGGAAATCGTCGGCAAACGCCGGCGCCACCCAGTCCCACCAATGGGCATAGGCCGACCCACCGTGCAACAGGACCAAAGGACGCTTACCTGCGGTTCCCCAGTCGAGATAGTGCAGACGCAACCCATTCACGGTGACGAATCGATCTTGTCCGTGCGGCACTGGCGACCCTCCTGTGTCAGGCAGCGATATCTGCTCGGGTAGGCTTTGTAAAGGCACATCATTGACATCGGTGCCAGAAGCGGCTAGGGGCAAGGCACCTGCAGGAGGGCAGCCGTATGGATTTCGGGGTGTGTGTCTTGCCCAAGCCACAGCAGTGCGCCGCAGACGCCAAACTGGCCGAAGAGTGCGGCTTTACCCATGTCTGGGTGGGAGATACCCAAATGATGGCGGGCGATCCGTATCTCTGCCTCGGGCTCATCGCGCAACACACCCAGCGGGTCAAGCTCGGCACGGCGGTCACGGTCGTCGGCACCCGCATCCCCC
>JANWXO010000199.1 GCA_025057295.1 Candidatus Binatia bacterium
AATGCCGAGACGCTGTTCGTTTTGATAGAGTCGCAGGCGTGGGTCCGGAAACGCGCGGACGATCTCTCGCGTGGCGTCGGTGGAGCCATCATCGACCACGAGCAGCTCGAAATCGGTAAAATTTTGGGCAAGGATACTGGCGATCGCTTCCGCGACAAAGCGCTCGCCGTTATAGGTCGGCAGACAGACGCTGACACGTGGAGGCATAGGCACTCTTCAGCACCTAGCATATTCCGCCGTGCCGACCAAGTCGGCCAGTTGTACCCTCGACCAGCATCGAGGGGGAGAAGACCTCTCACGCCAGCTCGGGGTAGCGAATCGGTGGAGGTTCGGCACGAAAGGTTTTACTCTTGACAAAGGTATTCGTCAGCTCCCCCGAGAGCGGATCGTACGTATACAGGTAGTTATCATGGGCGAGAACATTATGGTAGGTTCCCGGTGGCAACCCCCGCGGGAAGCCATACACGGGGCCGCTCGCGTTCCACCCGATCGGCACCGTTGTCCCGATATAAACCACCTCGAGCCCAGGAGCCAGGCGAGGTGGGTTGAGATCAAAATAGTAATCGAAGTCTTCCCCAGGCGGGGCTTTGTACACTACCAGTGTCTGTGGCGGCACGAGGGGGTCGCCATACGTACACAGAGGCGCCGACGCCATCAACGGTGGAAGAGGTACTGCGGTTCCCTTCCCGTCCGCCAGTGGGAGAGATGGACTCACCTCCGGCTCTCGGTGAGAAACCGGCGAACTCTTCGTCGGCACTGCTGTCGTAGTGGTCTTCTCATCAACAGCCGGCGGAGCTGCTGGAGGCACCGGCGTGGCCGACCTGAAAGCGGCAGGCAGGGGATGACCATTATTGCGCAACTGCAGGACGGGTACGGCGGAGCCGGGAACCTGCCGTAAGGCTGCACGGAAAACGGCAGTAAAGAACTGGCCTGGACGCTGCTGAGCGTAAAGCCGGAGACGAGCAACGGGTGACGGCCATGTCGCAAACGGAACAGTCACTGGCCTGGACATGTAAGGATCCTCCCGAGGAAATTTTTTCCCTCTCTTTCCGACTGAAAGGGAAGAACAGACATCGCTTCTACGGTGCCGTTCGTTCTTTTTCACAAAACCCGTGCCAGCACGAGTCAGGGTGCGGATCGGCCTCCAGGGGGCTTGAGCCACTGTCTGAGGAGCCGCAGCGGATGACGGACACACATCTCTTGCAAGAAGGCGTAGCCCCGGTAGAGTTTCCACGTGGTCGAGGCGTAGATCGCCGCCAGGCGGGCGTGTTGCTCCTCAAGTGCTCTTTCTCGCACCCGTAGCGCTTCTTCTTGATAGCGGAGCACGGTCAGAGTGTGTTGTTGCTCCCGCTGGAGCTGATCCCGCTCCTGCTGCAGGCGTTGCCGCTCCTGTTCACTCATACGCAACGCCTGCTGGAGACGGGCGTGTTCCTGGCGCAGTACGGCGTTCTCCGCGCTCAACTCCGCAACCACCTGGCGCACGCGAGCAAGCCGCTGGCGGATCCGTGCTTCCTCTGACTCGCTGACTTCTCTATACACGCGTTCGATTTCCTCAGCGTAGGCCTCGAGGGATTTTACCGGGGTCTCGACGGCACCAGTACGCAATCGTGCAAGGAGCCCAGGCTCGGTCAGCAATCGCCATACACAGCGCCGCAAGTCTGCCGCATCACCCGGTGCAAAGAACAAACCATTCACCCCATCCTCGATCACCTCGAGCAGCGCCCCATGACGCGCCGCGACCACCGGAAGACCAGCCGTTAACGCCTCACGGGTCACGAGAGAGAAGGTCTCCTCGCAGAGCGACGGAACAACCAGAACGTCGTGCTGGGCTACAATGGTCGCGAGCTGGTCGTGGGTATAGGAGCCGCAGAAGCGCACGCTCACCCCACGGGCGGCGTCGCGCACCTGCTCGACGTACCCCTGCCAAAAGGGCACGATCCCACCATAAAGGGAGGCCTGTACCATATGGGGAGGAAGTCCCTGCAGGGCTGCAACGAGAACGTGTGCCCCTTTATGGGGCATCAAGACCCCAACACAGAGGAGACGCAGCGGTTCCCCAGCGGTGCGCTGTGTGGCCGACCGCGGCACCGCTTTGACCCCTAAAGGCACCATCTGCAACCGTCCCTGTAAGACGGGGAAATACCTCGTCATTCTCTCGGCCAAAAACTGCGAAGGCGTCACGATGCTGTCCGCTACCTGCAGGACACGCTCCATATGGACAAAGCGTCGCCGCACTTCCTCTGCGGTCGCAGCCTCCTGCAGGCAGGGGATACATCGCTCGCCACGGTCAGGACCAGGGCACCGACGCAGCTCCCGGTCGATCAGATGGATACGCTCACAGGGGAAAAAAAAGTCGTGCAGACTGAGAATGGTCGGGTACCCCAGCGCAGCCGCGAGGGGGAGTAGATTCACTGAAAGGTGGGCGAGGTGCTGGAAGTGAATCACCTCGGGGCGAATCTGCTCGAGGAGACGCAGGAATGGGAGATGGAAAAAAGTATTGTCGTAGAACAAACGAAAAGACACATGCTGGGTATAGGTGTTGCGCACCCGCACGACCTGGATTCCCTCGTACCACTCTTCCCGGAGGGCAAACTCTTCTCCTTCTCCGGCAGTGCGGGCAAGGATAGTGACCTCGTGACCTCGCGCACGCAGCGCCTGCGCCAGGTGCAAGGTGACGAGCTCGGCGCCCCCCCACTCGGACGGCGGCAATCCATGAACGACCTGCAGAATGCGCATTAGCGTCTCTTGATCCGCTCCTGTAATGACAGCCGGCGACACAGCCAGCGTGGCAAGCGCTGCGCGCGCTCGCCGAGCCACACCCCCAGATTGGCAGCCAGATGCCAACTCAGAGCGGGAAGCGCCCAGCGGAGCACTACGGATGCCTTGCCCTCTCCACGGTGGCGCGCCCAAAACGCCAGATCCGCGCGTGCGGCACGCAGTGCGGCAGGAATACCCTGGCGCAGGGTAAGCTGGGGCCCCCGGTCGGTGCCCCCGGGCAGGGCCAGGAAGTGATCGAAGTGGCGGCAAAAGTTACTCCACGGTCCGTAGCCGTGCGAATGGTACACCAGGGAATCGGCACAGTAGGCGGTTTTGTAGCCAGCCTCCAGCACCTGTTTGGCCCACAACTGGTCCTCGCCGAACTCGACCTCCGGAAAGGGAAACCGCTCCCACACCTGCCGACGCAACACAGAGCTGACGTTAGAAAAAAAATAATAGAGGGCAGGATTGGTGGCGTAAGCTGGATTATCCACCGCGCTGTTCAACTGCGATGCCGCCCGTCCGGACAACTCGCACTCGACAATGCGGCGCCACTCCATCGGATGACAGTGCGGTCGCGGCAGGTGGCGGCTATACGCCCCTGCTACCGCGACATCCCGCTGCAGCGGCGCGAGCAGGCGCGCTAACCAATATTCATTGGCCGGAGTGGCATCCTGAGTGAGAAACACCAAATATTCTCCCTGCGCCCGAGAAGCGGCGAGATTGCGCGTTTTCCCATGCCCGAATTCGTGGGGAGGAATACGCACGATCTGCACTCCAAAGCGCTGCAAAATGTCGAGCGTAGCATCACGGGAGCCAGAATCGACGGCAACGATCTCACCGAGGGAAAACTCCCCTTGTTGTCGGTAAACGCTGGTCAACACCTCCGCCAGGTAGCGGGCACCGTTCTTGGTAACCAGCAGAACCGAGACCGTGGGCAACGAAGTCATAGCTCGCGCGCAGCTTCGCGGGTTGCGGTGAGACGTTCGACCTCTGCCCGCAAGCGCGCAATCTCCTCCTGTTGTTGCAGGAGACGGTCATAGGCGACGTGCAGCATCTCGACCGGGTACTTCTGCTGCTCCGCCTCGTCCAGCTCCGTCCCCAGGAGGCGAAACGGATCCGGAGCGAGCCGGGGAGAAATCTCTTGTGTCAGGGTACCGGGAATCTGCGTCACGAGCCGGTCAAGCACGTGCAGTGTATCGTCTGTACCACCCTTCTTGCCCACGCCTACGAGCGAGTGGGGGAAGCGGGGATGGCCCTGAATGTAGACCCGCCGCGGGGAAAACCGCCGCAACAACAGATCGAACCCCTGAGGGGCGAAGCGCCAATAATCGGCTGGATACTCATGCACGGGAAAATCCATGCACGAACTGATGAGAACCACTCCTCCGGGGCGCAAGACACGAAAAATCTCTGCCATCGCCTGTACCGGGTTCTCGACATGCTCGAGCGTCTCCAGCATCAGGACGGCACCGACCGTCCGATCGGCAAAAGACAAACAATGGACGTCTTCGATGCGATCTACCCCCCGCCCTGCACGCTGATCACACCCGATATACTCTTTGCCTGCAAAGAACGGTCGCAGGTCGGCATCGTACGGTTGTCCCTCCACCTGGAGTGCCCCGATCTCGACGATCGGTTCGGGGAACTCGATCACCTGGGCCGCGACGCGCACAACCTCGCGAATGTTTCCACGCATGGATCAAGACCCTCTCTGAGCTCATAAATAATCGGCGAAGTAGCCTTTACAGCGCTGAAAGCCCCCATGGGCCACGCCGAGCAATAGCAAAGAGAGCACCAGAGGGTAAAGCGCCCATTGCCACGACACTTCACCCGGGGTCAGGATCAACGCACGGTAGAGTGCCACAATCTCTGTCATCGGGTTCCACGCGAGCAGGCGTTGCAGCTGGTGTGGCACCATCTCCAAGGGGTAGAGCACGGGGGTGAGAAAAAACCACATCGTGAATCCTGCGCTGGCAAGTTGAGACACGTCGCGCAAAAAGACATTCCCTGTAGCCAGTAACAAGCCGAGAGCGACCGCCAACAACAACTGCAGTACCACAGGCACAGGCAAGAGGAAGAGCGCGGAGCTCGACGATACTCCCCCCTGCCACACAGCGAGCCCAACCAAGAAGAGAACGAAACCGATCCCTTGACTGAGAAAGCTCGACAGGATCGTAGCAATGACGAGCAGCTCAGAGGGAAACTGGATGCGCTTGACCAATTGGGCGTTCTCGATAATGACCCCGACCGAGCGGAGGCAGGCCTCCTGAAAGGCCATCCACGGCCACAGCCCGCAGAACACAAAGGGGATAAACCCAACGTGCCCCTCGAGACGGACGCGATAGACGAAGGAGAAGACAAAAGCGTACAACCCCAACAAGATGAGCGGCTGCAGTAACCCCCAGCAGGCGCCCAGACTGGTCCCGGCAAAGCGGGAAGTCAGGTCTCGCACCACCATTTGCCACAACAGGTGACGATAGACGATGAGGGTACGCGCCAGGATGAGCGGAGCGAAGGCCGTCAGGTTGCGTAACGACATGTCTGCACAGCTAAAAGGCGGGATTGTACGGCAAGATTCTGCTGCGCTCTACCCCCTCTCCATTCTCTGCCGAGATTGCGTTCCGTCTTCTCCTATGAGCAGGGAGGATAGTCCGTGCGGCAAAGGACGGCTACACTACGACTGGCTCGCAAAACCTCCCCTCTGCTGAGGGAGAGGATTAGAGGAGAAGAGAACAGATGCACGAGGAAAGCTATCACA
The DNA here is from genome assembly GCA_025057295.1 of Candidatus Binatia bacterium. Taxonomy (GTDB): domain Bacteria; phylum Desulfobacterota; class Binatia; order Bin18; family Bin18; genus JANWXO01. The sequence continues at coordinate 5,519 of JANWXO010000199.1, forward strand.
CCTTCTGGGAGCAGGCTGCGGCAACACCGGAATGCGCCAGGACGGCGGTGGATGGCAGCACGGATGAAGAGACGTTGCAGACGACAGGGTTCTGGACCGCCAAGCAAGTTGCTGCAGCACTGCTCCTAGACGCAGACGACGTCGTATTAGAACTCGGTTGTGGCGTGGCCCGCATCGGCCGGGAACTCGCCCCACGCTGTCGGCGCTGGTGCGGGGTGGATATCGCAGCCAACATGCTCGCGGTCGCCCGCAGCCGTACCGCCCATCTCGACAACGTCGAGTTGTATCAACTGTCGCGCACGAGCCTGGAGATGTTCGCGGACAACACGTTCGATAAGGCGTACGCCGTCGCCGTCTTTATCCACCTCGATAAGGAGGACGTCTTTCTCTATCTGCGTGAGCTGCAGCGCGTGCTGCGGCCCGGCGGACTGCTGTATTTTGACACCTGGAACCTCGCTCACGAGGTGGGATGGCAGCGCTGGCTCATGGAGGTGGAGCAGTGGGCCCGCTCCCCCCAAACGCACCGAAAGGATGTGGCCCGCAACCAGTTCTGTGTGCCGCAAGAAGTGCAACTCTACGTCCGTCGCGCTGGCCTGCTCGAG